>JAWOML010000067.1:0-15340 GCA_033852515.1 Thermoplasmata archaeon
AGCTCAGGTACAAACGCGGACGCTGGCGGTCAGAATGGGAGGGAGGTCCTGGGCAATCCCAGGCGGTCTTTAAGGCAGCCTAAATATTGCTCTCGGAACTGATAGCAAGGACCCAACCCAGGTGGTATCCATGCCCACGACCCCTGAGGAAGATGCTGAGCTAGGTACGGTCCCGAACGGACCCGCGGAATCCGACTCGCCGCGCAAGGGGCGAGGCGCGTTCGCGGTGATCCGGACGGTCCTCGACGCCTACGCGTTCCAGATCCTCGTGACGATCCACGCCCACGAGGCCACGGCCTTCGAGCTGAGCCGTCGCCTGGGCATCCCCATCGTGGCCACGTACCGGAGGCTGCGTACCCTGGAGGACCTCGGGATCATCGTGCCGGCGCGGGTGACCATGTCCTCCGCCGGGCATCCCATCCGCTCCTTCCGGTCCCATCTGCGGTCGGCCCGGATCGCCTTCGAGGAGGGCCGGCTCATCGCGCGGATCGAGCTCGCGCCGCCCGGAGCAGACGGCGAGCCCGAGGCTCGGCTCGAGGAGGTCTTCGACAACGGACCCGTGCGGCGGAAGCGGTCACGCGCGCCGCGCAACCTCGGATACGCCGGCTCCGCGCTGGAACTTGTGGCCCAGGGCCGTGAGGGTGCCCTCGATCCCGGTGAAGCAGGCGGCTAGGTCGGGGAACGAGCAGATCCCCATGTGCCCGATCCGGAAGATCTTCCCCTTGAGCTGGCTCTGACCGCCGGCCAGGATCACGCGGTACTGCTCCCGGAGGACCTTCCGGAACTTCGCGTCGTCGATGCCCCCGGGATACTTTGCCGCGGTGACCGTGTTCGACGCGAACCGCGCGTCGGGGAACAGGTCCACGTCGATTGCGGCGTATGCGGCGCGGGCCGCCTCCGCGAGCTTCCGTGTGCGCGCGATCCGGTTCTCGAGACCCTCCTCCTTCAGGAGGCGGAGCGCCTCGCGGAACGCGAGAAACAGAGGGACGGCCGGCGTGTACGGCGTGTCCTGCTTGGCCAAGCCCTCCACGTGGGCTTTGAGGTTCGTGTAGAACGATGTCTCCGAATGGAGGGATTGCACCGCGCGCGGCGAGAGCGCGACCGCGGCAAGGCCTGCGGGCGCGGCGACGCACTTCTGGGAGCCCATGACGAGGGCGTCCATGCCCCACTCGTCGAAGTGGCTCTCCAGGCCACCCACCGCCGTGATCCCATCCACGAGCAGGAGCTTGTCATGCTTCTTGACCACCTTGGCAATCTCCGCCATGGGGTTCGTGAGGCCCGTGGACGTCTCGTTCCAGCAGACCGTCACGGCCTTGTAGGAGTCGTCCGCTTCGAGCGCCGCGGCGACGCGCTCGGGATCCACGGCCCGGCCCCACTCGAACGTGAGCGCGGTGGGCGATGCGAAGACGCCGCACAGGTCGTTGAAGCGCTCGCTGAACTTCCCGTTGACCAGGTTGAGGACCTTGTCGTTCTTTCGTAGGAGTCCCGAGACCGCGGACTCGAGTCCCGCCGTGCCGGAGCCCGAGAGGATCGCGACCTCGTTCTTCGTGCCGAACAGGTACTGCACCAGGTCGCGCAACTCCGTCAGGATTTCCTTGAACTCGGGGCCGCGGTGGTTCAGGGCGGGTGCCGACATGGCCCGCAGCACCCGGGGATGCATCTTCACGGGCCCCGGGAGCATGAAGACGGTGTCCTCCGCATCGACCATGGTGGCGAGCCAAGAGTCCCGCGGGCTTAAACGATTCGTCGATTCTTCTCATGCCTCTTGGATGGCGCAGCGGCACGGGCTTCCATGTTCCGCGCCCACGGGCCCCGTCGTGGCGAGGTCGCCGCGCTCCATCGGAAACTGAGTTCCTTCTCGTGATAAGAATCCAGCAATCATTATATATCATCAGCCCGATGCGCCCGACAAGCGTCGGTCAAACGAGGTCGATTTGACCTACGCCCGGGGATGATCTCCATGCAGGATGACACCGAGAAGATCACGCTCCGCCTGCCCAAGCGGTACCTGAAGGCCCTCGACTTCCTCGTCGAGCTGGACGACTTCCCGAGCCGCTCGGAGGCCGTGCGGGCCGCGATCCGCGATCTCGTGTACGCCCGCGTGGAGCTGGTCACGGACAAGCTGAAGAAGATCCAGGAAGCCGAGAAGTCGCTCGCCGAGATGGAATCGCTCAAGAAGGAATTCCTGCAGAAGTGAGAAGGGTCAGAAGGGATGGATGCCGCCGGAGGGTGACGCCGCCGCACGCCAGGATGTCACGATTACCTCCCCCCCAACTGGGTGGCCATTGCGCCACCCACTTTTCTTTTGAACGTGGAACCTGAGCGGTCTTCTCGCCCTTGAGAATCGTTCTCGAAAACCGGACCTGATACGCGGCTCGCCACGGCTATACCCCGGGCGTTCCCGTCGCCGCGGCGATGGCCACAACGACCGTCGTCGAGAATGCCGCGCCGGACGCGGAGATCGTCCTGCCCGCCGCCTCGCTGGCGTCCCAGGTCCGCCACTTTCTCTGGCTCGCCTCGGGTATGTTCAGCATGTCCGCGTTCGCGCTCGCGTTCCTCGACTACTGGACCATGGGCCCTGCGGGCCAGGCCGCGACGCACTTCCTCGCCGCGGTCGCCGCAGCCGCGCTCTTCGGGGTCGCGACCTTCCTGAAATTCGGGCCCGACGTGGCGTGATCCGCATCTTCTCCGAGGACCCGCCGAACGTTTATCTACGCACGCCCCCATCGCCGCGACTGTGGAGCGGGAGGTCTGGCTCCGGGCGGGGATGTTCGGGACGGTCATCGTCCTCGTCTCCCTCATCCTGATCACGCCCAACCTCCTGGGAAGGCCGTCCGAGCTGACGTCGATCCCCGTGCTCATCGTCACCATGAACGCGAACCGCACCGAGGTCATCGTGGACGTGACGGCCGCCGTGCAGGCGTACCTCTATCGGAACGTGACCCTCGAGGTGAGCCACATGGGTCCCGCCTCCACGAACGTGTCCGTGGCGTCGTACTCCCTGAACGACACGTACAACGTCCAGCTCGAGGTGCCCGCGAACGCGACCCCGCTCTGGATCCACGCGAAGCTCGTGGACATCCAGGAGAACTACTTCGAGTACAACCTCACGGTCCGGACGTACTTCGACGCGAACAACGGCTACAAGCTCACCATGGCGTTCGACTTCCCCGATGAGCCCGGGACCGCTCCGCGGTACACGGTCCCGCCCGCGGACTTCCGATGGCCCATCCCCCGGCGGGGCATGCTCCCATGAGGCTCTCCCGTTGGACCCTCCTCTGGCTGCTCATTGTGGGCGTCCTCGTGGTGATCTGGGTGGGCGTGCTCCTGCAGTGGATCACCCCGGGGAACCTCGTCACCTCGTTCCTCGGGTTCGTCCTCGGCTTGGTCATCATCGCGATCCTCGCGATCATCGGAGCCGTATTCCTCGGGATGGTGATCAGCCACCGGATCATGTCGGGCGCGGCGTTCACGCCCTTCGAGGAGGAGATGCTCAAGATGCGTCAGGAGGTCCGCGAGCTCCGGGACCGGCTGGACGCGATCGGGGAGAAGCTCGGGCTTCCCGCTTCGCCGAAGGACCGTCCGCGCTAGGCGAGTCGCTCGGGGCACACGGACCGCCGCGAGCAGTGGACGCACTTCCCCGGGCGGTTGTGGTTGCGGTGGGCCTCACCCTTCGTGGCGCAGGACCGCATCTCCCCCATCTTCTGCAGGACGAGCCGCTTCAGGTCCTCGTTGTACTCGATGTCGTGGCTGCCGTCGCCGTAGCGGATCACCCCGTAGGGCGGCGCCTTACCGTACTCCTCCTCCATGAGGAGGCAATACGCGGCGATCTGGAGGATGTGGGAGAACAGGGGACCTCGCGGGGTGCGGCCCGTCTTCACCTCGACGGGGATGTGGATGTCGCCCTCGAGGAGGACTGCGTCGGGCCGGCCCGAAAGGCCGTAGCGCTTTGCGACGAAGAGCTTGGGCTTCTCGCGGGACGAGTCCACGTACACGAGGCGGCCATCGGCCATGTCGTACTTCGCGCGGGTCGTCCGGGCCAGCTCCTGGGATCGCATGGAGCCGTACAGGAAGGAGCTCGCGCCGATGAGCCACGCGAGCGCGAGGGCCATGAACGCCTCCGCGAGGAGGGAGTTCTCCACCCCGGGGATGGAGACCGCGGCCACAGCGAGGACCGCGGCGGCCATTGCGGAGACCAAGATGATTCGTTCGGACAGGAACCGCTCCTCCGCGGAGGACAGGTGCTCCGCACGGTAGAGGAAGTAAACCGAAGAGAGCAGCCAGATCAAGGAGATCGCGGAGAGGAGCCTCGCGATCTGGACGGCCGGGTCCACGACGAACGTGACGCCCACGGTGGCCAGGATCGTGGCCGCGATGGCGAAGTACATGACCCCCGCCTCGGCCTCCCGGGCCGAGGTCTCATGGGTCTCGATCCCTCGGAGGTCCTCCGCCACCCGGGAGTGCTCCTTCTCCCCCTCCACGATCTCCGCCCCTTCCTCCGGAGCCATCCCGCGGCTCAGCCACCAGCTCAGGGGACAGTACCCGAACTTCTCGATGTCCGCGGCGGAGAGCAGCCCGGAGGAAGCCACGTCGAATCATCCCAGCGCGGGGTTTTAGACCTTTGTCCCTCCGTCTCATTTTCCGCAGCGACAGGGCCGACGCGCCCGCCACGAATGCATACAAGGCGAGGACGGCGGCGGGGTCGCGGATCACGGGCTCATCCGCGAACTCGGGAAGATCGCCCTCCCAGTCGGCGCGGAATGCGGTCTCGAGCCGGTCCACGGCGACGGGGTCGTCCAACAACAATCCGATCTCCCGGTTGTCGGTCGCGGATCCCCGGGCCCAGTTCATGCTGGAGACGAGGGCCGTGTCGTCGAACAGGGCGCCCTTGTTGTGCAGGCGTTCGACCCTTCCCTGGGGCACCAGGAGCCGCGCCTCGAGATCGACGCCTTGACGGCGCGCGCGGGCGTTCAGCGCCGCGGCGAGTCCTTCGTTCCCGCTCGTTCCCTCCTCGGAGGACCATAGGCTCCCATCCAGCAGGATGCGGACGGAGACGCCCCGTTCCGCCGCAGCGAAGGCCGCCTCGAGGAACGGGTTGGGCGCGTCGCCCCATGCTTCGTCCGCGTAGAACGCCTCGAGCCAGATGCGCTCCTCGGCCGTCGCGAACGCGTCCAGAAGCGTATCCTCAGCCAGGGTGGTGTCCGGGCCGATGACGAGCTGGGCTCGCCAGGGATCGGTGGGCCGCAGAGGAGTCCGAGCGGCCGTCGTCGGCATGGGGAGAGCGGACGGCGCGGCGTCGGAGGTCGCGGGCACCGAATCGTCCCGTGACGGATCGAAGTCCTCTTCGAAGACCTCCCAGAGCTGCCCCGCGAGGGCAAGGTTGTCCACGATGACGGACCAGCCCCGGTTCCCTCCGTCGCCCGCGGCGGGGAAGCCCGAGGACCCGAAGTTCTCCGAGCCCACGAGGACCGACGACCCGTCCACGATCGCGTACTTCGCATGCAGGTAGCGATAGCGCTTGACCCCGTCTCCCGCGCTCGCGAGGAAGCGGACCTCCGCGCCTGCGGCCAGGAGGCCCGCGACCGCGGAGCGCTCCGCGTCCTCGAGCCCGCCCACGGGCGCTCCGTCGAGGAGCACGCGGACCCGCACGCCGGCACGCGCGCGCTCCGCGAGCACGCCGGCGATCGTCTCACTCGTGAGCGTGTAGACCGCCACGTCCAGCCGGTGGTTCGCGGAGGCGAGGAACGCAAGAAGCGACTCGCGGCCGTCGTCCGGCGAGACGAGGACCTCGGGCTCTGTGGCCACGTCGGCCGGAGCCGGGTCGAACGCGGACTGACCGAGGCGGTACGTTCGGAGGCCGGCCCAGTCCTCGGCGCCGTCCGTGTCGCGCCATCCCGAGCCGTCCGTGCCGCGGGTCGCGATCTCCCCTCGTCCTGGCGCAGGGGCGGGAGATCCATTCCATCCGGGCCCGAGGTAGGCGGAGCTCCCGTAGACGAAGGCGTCCACGACCGCGCCTGCCGGGTCCAGGAGCAGCACCTCGTCCCCCGTGTCCGCAAGACGCAGGACCCCGCCCACCATCCGCGGGCCCTCCCCGAGCTCGTAGGTGAAGTCCGCGGCGGACCGCACGTCCTCCGCATACGAGGTCGCGTTCCGCGTCGAAACGAGCCGGGCCCGGGGCGCGACGAGCGTGCCTGGAGGAAAGGTCACGGTCGCTTCGCGGTCCGTGAGGCTCCATCCCGACAGGTCGGCGGGCGTGTCCCCCGCGTTGGCAACCTCGACGAACTCGTCATCCCGGGCCGCGCAGGGGTACACGCGGACCACCAGGACCCCGGCGTCCGGCGAAAAAGTAGGTGCCGCGGGCGGCGCTGGAGGCAAGTCGTCGTCCGCGGCGAGGCCGGGTAGGAGGGGGGACGCCACCAGGAGCGCCGCCAGGAGGAGGATCGCACGGGGGCGCCCCAGGTCCGTCACGACCAAGGCAGCTTGAAGGCGGCGCATAAGGCCGGCCGCTACAGGCACGCTACGTCCTCGGTTCCGCGGCCGGAAATTCCCCGCAAAAAGAATCAGGGAGGATAACCGCGGCGGTGGCGTCTTTTATCCTGAGCCGACAACGAACGCTTCGAGGCGCGTGGGTTTGTCACCGCGAGCACCAGCCGTTGCCCTCTTGGTGATGGCAACCCTGCTGCTTCCGCTCCTCCTCCTCGCGGCACCCGGTCCGGAGGTCCCATGGCCCGGGGCCAACGGGTCCGGGACGACGGCCGCCCCGCCCCCCTCCGCGGGGGAGGTTCGCGCCTCCGCGGCGGGCCTCGGGCTGTCCCTGGCCACGCCGAACGCGCGCGCAAGCCCCAAAGGCCTCGTCGTCGTGACCGCGTACTTCAACAATACGGGGAACCAGGCGGCGCCCGCGGCGTGGATCAACGTGACTGCCTCCTCGGGCTTCACCTTCGTCTCGGACACCGCGGCGGGCAACGTGACCGGCTTCCCCCACTACACCTTCCTCGGGATCACCCTCGGGCCCCACGGGTTCACGATGACGTTCCAGGTCAACGTGGGCGTCGCGCCGGGATCCCGGCTGACCGTCTCCGCAACCCTGGTCTACTCGGACGGCGCGGGCGCGCAGCAGTTCGCAGGCCCGTCCGCCATCAGCGTCCTCATCGGGGTGGTCACCAAGCAGCTCTACCTGGGCTGGAGCACCCTGCCGCCGACCGTCCTGACGCCCGTCCCGCCGTCGGGCAACCTGGTCGCGGCGGGCACCTTCGCTCTGACGCGGGGTGGCCCGGCCCTGAACTTCGACCTCGCGCCTGTCCTCGCCCGTCCGTTCCGCGTCCTGAACCTGACCGTGACCCTCTACATGCAGCCCCTGGCCACGCCCACGAGCCTGGACGTGAACCTGACGCTCATCGACGTGAACGGGGCGACGACCACGCCCGTGGCCTGGAAGGACCAGATCAACGGGATCACAGGCTCCGGTTACTGGACCCTGATCTACACGTTCCCTTCCTTGGACTACACCTTCCCCTCGGGCCACGCGATCCGTCTGCAGGTCCTGAACACGCTGGGAAGCGGTCAGAGCAGTCTCCTTGCGACGAACGCCACGGCCGCGCCCTCCCGCCTCGACCTCCAGACGACCTCCTACGTGTCCGTGGACAGCCTCCAGCCCGTGAGCTCGCCGCCTACGTACCTCTCGCCCAAGTCCGCCCTCGTGATCCTGGCCAACGTCTCGGACCCGTTCGGCAGCGCGGAGATCCTCAACGCGACGGCCAACGTGACGAGCCCGGTCGGGCGGATTGCGAACCGCACCGCCCTCACGCCGATCCTGACGGACCCGTCGACCCCGTCCGCGTGGAAGCTCTTCCGCCTTGTCGTGAACCCGCCCCTCCTCCCGGGCGCGTACGCCTTCGAGGTGACCGCGGCGGAGCGCAACGGGGTCACGGACATCGCGGCGAGCTCCGCGGTCGTCCGCGCGCCCGCGTTCACCTTCCAGAAGCTCTCCAGCGTGGCCCAGTCCAAGTCGGGCGGGCGCATCACCTACACCCTCTGGTTCAACAACACGGGGACGGGTCCCGCAGGGACGGTCTGGGTCAACGACACCCTGCCGGCTCAGGTCAACTTCCTCTCGAGCACACCCGGGTTCACGACCAACGTGGGAAGCACGTACGGCTGGGTTCTTTCGAACCAGGCGGTCGGGCCCCACGAGATCCAGGTGAGCGTACAGGTCAAGGGAGGCGTGTCCAGCATCGGCTACATTCGGAACTGGGCCTTCCTGAACTACTCGGACCCCCAGGGATTCTGTTGGCCGTCCAACCAGAGCCACGCGGACGTCGTCCTCAACGGTCCCGTGCTGTCCCTCGGGATCACGAGTGCCCCGGCCTCCTACCTCCATGCGCGCCAGCCCGTCGTGCTCACGTTCAACCTGACCAACGTGGGCGACGGGGCCCAGCGGATCTGGATCAACGACACGCTGCCGGCGGGTTTGTCCTACGTCGCGGACAACGTCGCGACCCTGGGCGGCACGTCCTCGGTCGCCGGCAACCGCGTGAGCTTCGTCCTCTCCAACATGCCCTCGGGCAGCTCCTTCCCGGTCAGCTGGTTCTTCACCCTGACGGCTCAGGCGAGCGTCGGCCTTCCGGGCGGCACCCTCCTGACAAGCCGCCTGACGGTCAACGACTCCAGCACGACGGGCCTCCGGATGCCCGAGCAGACCCTGACCTTCTCCCTGACCGTAGCGGCGCCGGCGTTCCCGTCCGCGGCTGCGGCCTTCGGCCCCGCCTCGGCGGTGCCCGGGGTCCGCCTGCCCCTCTTCGTGAACTTCACGAACTCCGGGAACGAGGCCGCGGGGACCGTTTGGGTCAACCTGACCCTCGATGCGAACCTCAGCTTCGTGGACAGCGGGGCACCCGCGACCGTCGCGGGGCAGGCCGTGGCGCTCGTCCTGCACAATCAGCCGGTGGGCCCCGATAGCGTCCTCCTCAACGTGACCGCGGCTCCCTCCGTGGCGGACCGTCAGGTCCTCCGCGTGAACGGAACGCTCCAAGCCGCCGACGGATTCGGGAACCCGCTCCCGCAAATCCCGGTCTCCGCGGCCTCCGTGGTCGTGGCCCTGCCCTCGATCGCCTTCACGCTATCCGGTCCCTTGGGGGCCGAGGCGGGTACGGTCCTCACGTTCACGATCGACGGCGGGAATACGGGGAGCGGTACGGCGTCCCGGGTCTGGGTCAACCTGACCCTGCCCGCGAGCCTCGTCTACGTGAGCGACACGTTCGGAGCCGTGCGGTCCACGCTCGGGTCCTCGGTGTCCTGGCTGTGGACCGGCTACACGCCGGGGCTCCATACGTACACGCTGACCCTCCAGGCCGGACCCCAGGCCGCGGACAACAGTTCCTCGAATCTCACCTTCGCCGTCCAGGCCCAGGACCTGGCCGGCGGCGACCGGCCTCTCGTCACGTTCGGCGGCGCCGTGGGCTTCCGGGCGCCCACGATCGTCCCCGGGCTGTCCGTGGATCGCACCCAGGCGCTCCCGGGACAGAACCTGAACTACTCCCTGCGGGTGACCAACGCGGGCTCCACGCCCGCGAGCTACCTCAACCTCACAGACTCTCTGGACGCCCATCTCCAGATCGTGACGTACAGCATCTCCGCGAGCGTCTCGGGCACGGGAGTGCTCACTTGGGCGTTCCGGGACGTGCAGCCCGGCCAGACGGTTACGATCTGGCTCCTGGTCCAGGTCGCGCTGGGGACCCCGGGGAATGAGCAGATCTCCAACGTCCTCCAGGTGGAGTACTCCAACAGCCAGGGCGCCCCCCTCCAGACCGTGTACTCGGACCCTGCGAACACGTTGGTCCAGCCGGACGTGTCGGGGCTCCTGCTCCTCCTGGCCGGTGTTTCCGGGGCGGGCGCGATCGTCGTCTTCGCGGTGTACCGCCGCTACCGGGTCCACATCGAGGACGTGTTCCTCGTGGGCCGGGACGGCATCCTGATCTCCCACCTCTCCCAGGCCGATGCCCAGGCGAAGGACGAGGACCAGCTCAGCGGCATGCTCACCGCGGTCCAGGACTTCGTGCAGGACGCCTTCGCGTACGGGCGGGACCGCGAGCTGCACCAGCTCGAGTTCGGGGACTACCACATCCTGATCGAGCGGGGCAAGCACGTCTATCTGGCCGTCGTCTACGCCGGCCGGGACTCGGGCCTGATTCGGAAGAAGGTCCGCGCGGTCCTGGAGCGCGTGGAGGCGGCCTACGGGCCCACGTTCGACGCCTGGGATGGGGACATGGCCCGGGTCGAGGGGACGCGGGACCTTCTCCGCGAGGGGTTCCTCGACGCGGACCGTCCCTGGTCCCTCGTGAAGCCCAAGGCGCCCTAGACCCCGCCGCGGCCGTGGGCATTGCACGTACGGTAAGGCGGCGAGCCTTATGGTCCGCCCCGTGCCTGCGAGGCCACCGTGGCCGCCCTGACCGAGCGCGAGATACCCGCGGTCCTCTGCAAGGACCTCTCCAAGCGGTTCGGCGAGGTGGACGCGCTGCGGAACCTCACCCTCCTGGTCCCGCGCGGCGTGGTGTTCGGCCTCCTGGGTCCCGACGGCGCGGGGAAGACCACCGCGATCCGGCTGTGGCTCGGGCTCACGGAGGCCTCGGGGGGCACGGCCTTCGTGCTCGGGCGCAGGATCCCGCCGCGGAGCGTCCTGACGCGGATCGGCTACATGCCGCAGGAGCCGAACGTGTTCCCCGACATGACCGTGGACGAGAACCTGGCCCTCTTCGGCCGTCTCGTGGGCCTGGGCGCGGAGGCGATCGAGGACCGGACCGAGGAGGTTCTCCAGCTCGTGGGCCTCGCGTCCCGCCGCCACGACCTCCTCTCCGCGCTCTCCCTCGGCGTTCGCCGCCGCGCCTCGCTTGCCGCGGCCCTGCTTCACGATCCCGACCTTCTCCTCCTGGACGAGCCCAGCCTGGGGGTGGACTCGGAGCTTCGCGCCGCGCTCTGGACGTACATCCGGTCGTGGACGGCCCTTGGCAAGACCGTCGTGGTCACGACGCACTCCGTGGAGGAGGCGGCCCAGTGCGACGGGGTGGGTTTCCTGCACCGTGGGCAGCTCCTCGCACAAGGTCGCCCCGCCGCCCTCCAGGAGCGCACGCAGACCACGAACCTTGAGGACGCCTTGCTAGCCCTACTGCGCACGGCCCGCGAGCCTACGCCATGAAGTGGGCCGGACCCTCGCGGTCGCGCGGGAGTCCGTGTCCCAGTTCCGCCCCGACCGCCGGAACCTGGCCTTCGTCCTCCGTAGGCAGGCATGAACAGTCGTTACGAAATGCGTATGGCCTCCTCCACTGCTGCTCGCCTGCGGAGTGATGCTTGAGTGTCCGTCCAAGGCGTGAGTCCGTCCGCCGCCTCAACGGGGCCGGGGGAGACCAAGGGTCTGAGCTGGATGGCGACCGCCGCCCTGGTGTACGCGTGCTCCGCGATGATTGCGTCCATCGTCAGCGTGGCCAACGTTGCCCTCCTGGCATCGGACGCGGGCGTGGGCGCCCTGTTCGTGGCGCTAAGCTGGACGAGCCTCTTAGGCGCCGTGGGATGGATCATGGCGCTCCCTGCGCTCGTCGTGCTGAGCCTGGGCCTCTACGAGCTGGGCCGCGTGCCGGGCGCGCCGCGCTCCGCGGTCCGCCGTGGCTGGATGTCTTTCGCTGTCGGCCTCGCGCTGTTCGTGGTCACCATTCCGTTGGTCCTTTTCATCGCGACCGCCCCGAGGTTCGACTTGGCGGTTCTGTACCTGCAGAGCGGGGTTGGGCTCGCGTCCGCGGCGTTTCTCCTGTGGGCGGCCGTCGAACCCGCGCTGCGGCGGGGGCCGCATGCGTGGAGTGCCCCAGGGCGAGTCGCGGTCCTCCTGGGGATTGGGGCGATCGTACTCGAAGGCTCCGCGGTGGTGCTGGCCCACATGGACCCCACTCTGCCGATCCTCGCGAACTGGCCGCCGATCGCCTGGGGCTTTCCCGCGTCCCTCGCGGTCCTCGCGAGTTCCTTCGCTCTCTTCCTGGCCTATTCGTCCCTGGCGAAGGCCGCGGAGCCCAAGGCCTCGCCACGCGGACCGGGCGTCACCGGAGCCCCTTGACCAGGTCGCGGAGCGCCTTCTCCGGGTCCTTGGCCTTCACGACCCCGGATGCCAAGAGGACGCCCACGGTCCCGAGCTCGAGGGCCTTCCGGACGTCCTTGCGGTCCTTGACACCGGCGCCGCAGAGGACGCCCACGTCCGGGTCGATCCGGTGGATCGCTTGGACGGCCCCGGACACGATCTCGGGGCGTGCGGTCGTCACGCTGATGTCGCCTCCGATTAGCTCGGGCGGCTCGATGGCGAGGTAGTCCGGCGCAAGCCGGGCCAGCGCCTCGGCCTCCTTGAGGTCGTCCGCGCACGCGATGACCTCGAGCCCGAGCTTCTCGCAACGCGGGACGAGGGCCGCGACGTTCTTGTGGGGGATCTTCCGCTCGCTGTGGTTTAGCAGGGTTCCCGCGGCCCCCGCCTCCAGGAGGGCTTCCGGCGGGAGCCATCCCGTGTGGGCTCCCGCGTCCGCGGTGTCCGCGTGCTGCCCGAAGACGGGGATGTGGACCGTGCGGGCGGTGTGGGCGAGGTCGGACAGAGGAGGGGCAATCACGATGGACGCACCCGTGTCCTCTGCGACCTTCGCACAGAGCTTGGCGAGCTCCCAGCCCCGCTTCCCGAGGACCTCCGGGTACACCTTGAAGTTGAGGACGATTGCGGGGAGCCGCATCGGGCGCGGGAAGGGCCTCTTCGCACAAATAGACTCGCTGCGAATCATTTCCGAAGATTTATGCCGTCCTAGGTCCCAGCGTGCTGCCACGGAGCGGATGCGTCTCGCGGCGGTCGTCATCGTCGCCGTCGTGGCCGTGGGCGCGACGGTGGGCTACGTGCTCCTCAGCACGACGATCGGTCCCCCGGCCACGTGCCCCCTCGAGTTCGGCCTCCGAACCCTGAACACCACGTACGGGTGGTTCTACGCTGTGGACTCTCCCCGAGGCATCCAGGATCCTCTGGGCAATTACAGCGTGACGATCTTCACCTTCGCCAACGAGTCGCGGGTCATCGAGTACTCCGGACCGCTCACCGGGCTCCTCCAAGCCTCCGGCAACCTCTCGTTCGAGGACCGCGGATCCGCTCCGGGCTACCTGGACGCGGGTGGCGACTACTTCTGGACCCGGACCTGGTACAACGTCTGGGTCTACCGAGGGGATCAGCTCGTGGGCGGAACCGTGGCCTGCGCCTGAGACGCCCTACTTCACCGATTCCCATTTGCCCTTGTGCTTCTCCATGAGCTCGGGCATCGTGGTGTATTCCATCTCGTCCATGGGCAGGCGGTGGGGCTCGAAAGGCCCGTGGCGGCGCATGTAGTCCGCGATCTCCGCGGCCTGCTTCCGCGCGGGCTCAAACGCGGGGTCGTCGAAGAGGTCCACGGGCGGCAGGATGAGATGCGCGTTCGTGACCTGGAAGCCGAGGCCGAAGCAGCGCGGCGGTCCGTCGAACCGGGACGTGCGGTTGTTCCTCTCGCCGACCACCATGACGGGGCCGTTGTGGGAGCCGCGGTTCCAGCCGGACACGAGGAAGGGCCAGGACCATGCCTCAAGCACTTCGCCCATCGCAGGCAGCCCGCTCTGCGTACGGACGAGGGCCACGGGGTCGTCCTTCCCGACGTACTTGCCCGCGATCTGGGAGAGCTTGTCCGTGGACACGCAGGCCACGGGCTCGTCCTTGGGCACTTTGTCGCTGCGGGCGTACACGCGCTTGATCACGTAACGGCCCTTGGCGCCCAGGAACATGAGGAGGTCGTACATCTCCTCGGGGCAGTTCAGGAAGATCCGCTGGTGGTCCTCGATGTCCCAGACTTCGAAGCGGAACCCCACGTGCATGGCCGTGTCGATGACCAGGCCCGCGGAGTTGAACGGGTCGCCGAACATGCGGAAGATGGGCATGTTGAACGCGCCGGGTTCCGTCTTGTCCATCATGAAGATGGCCACGGGCTCCGAAGGCCGCTCGACCATCTCGATTTCCGCGCTCCCGGGGCCCATGCCGCGGACGTTCCCCGAGAACGCGTCGACCAGGAGGTCCTGGCCCGCGCCGTAGAGGTGGAGGTCCTTGGCCACCTTGGTCGCCTTCTCGAACGTGAGCCAGGCGAGCTCGTGGATCTGGCGGTTGTCCACGCCCTTCCGGTGGGTCATGATGAGCTGCATGTCGTCCCCGGCGCTCGTCACGTAGAAGTCCTCGATCACGCCCAGGGACTTGGCTTCCTTGAGGTTCGAGCGCGCGGCATCCATCACCTGGGGGTGCACGACCTGGTGTCCCGCGATGCTGCCGACGTCCGCCTTGATCAGCGACAAAGTCGTCTTCGGGCCGGTGCTCTTGGGCATGGAACGCCTCTCCCGGGGAATCGGAAGCTCGCCCGCCATATTAAGCTTGTTTCGCGCCTCGCCAGACTACCGCCGCTGTAGGATGGCGAACAGGGATTTCGGCGCGTCCGAGTGAGGTCCTTGGAACGTGGAGTCTGCGATGGACAGGATCTCGAAGTCCCGCTCGAACTGGGCTCGGAGCTCGGACGGCGCGATGTGGTACGGTCCTCCCTGCCGCGGCTCCTTGTCCGAGAACGCCTTCAGGAGCAGGAACCCGTGAGGCCGGAGGATCCGTCGCACGGCAGAGACGTAGTGCGCGCGGGCCTCCGGCGGCATGACGTGGAACACGCCGCGGTCCACGATCGCGTCCACGAGAGCGTCCTCGAGCCTCGAGTCTAGGATGTTGTCCACGCGGAAGTCGATCCGTACCTTCTCCCGCGTGGCCACGCGCTTGGCCTTGTCGATGGCCGAGCCCGCGACATCCGAGGCCACCACGTCGTACCCCCGTTTGGCGAGGGCGATGGCCTGGGTCGCAGGCCCCGTCCCGAGGTCCAGCACCCGGCCGCCCGTGGGCAGCCGAGTCTTCAGGGCCAGCTCGAAGTCGCTGTCCAGGAGGGGCGTGTACCAGGGAAGGTCCGCGACATCGGAGGACCGGTACAGGTCGTCCCACCAGTTCGTCGGCGGGGGCACGGAGTCTCTCACGAGCCCGCGAGATAAGTGCCTTTGCCGCGGTGCGTCACCCCTTCTCCGCGGAGATCATCGCGTAGCACGCGCGGGATTCTTCGAAGGGCTCGCCGCGGACCATGCGCGTGGAATGGTCCGCACGCACGAACCCCAGGTCCTCCGCGATCCGCAGGCCCGTCTCCTGGTATCCGCCGACGCACATGCGGAGCTTCTGAGGGCCCGCGACGGCGACGACGGACGCGAGCAGGTCGGCCGCCGAGCCCGGGTCGTCCGG
>JAWOML010000068.1:0-15740 GCA_033852515.1 Thermoplasmata archaeon
CCCTCCATCCGGGTCGCGAGCCGTCGGTTCCCGCCCGCTCCGACTTTTATCCGGCATACCCAATGCAAACCCCGACCGCCCGAGCCTCGGCATGAGTTCCATCGACAGGGTCCGCGGGCACCGAAAAGCTTTACGACGGGGGCCAATTCAGGCGCCCGTGGCGAAGCGGAGCCGGGGCCCTCCATCGCGGAAGCGCCGCGCGTCCCGCGAGCGCGTTCGAGCGGTCCATCGGAAGCGGAGGTCCCCTCACGCCCCGCGACGCACCGCCAAGAGGGCTCCTCGACCGGCGCCACGGAAGCGGATCGGGAGCCGCGGCCGCAAGCCGGCGGGCCGTCGCCTCCGCCCGCGGACCCGCCCCGTCACACGAAAGGTGCGCCCGCGCATACGCGTACGTCCCAGACGTCGGCGCACGGCCCGGCCCGCCGAGCGCCGTTCCGCGGCGCATCCCGCCCTCGACTTCGCTGGGATTGAGCGCAAGTGGCAGGAAGCCTGGACCCGCGCCCGCGTGTTCGAGGTGGATGCGCGGCCGGGGACGCCCAAGTGGTACTCCAACGTGCCGTACCCCTACATGTCGGGCTACCAGCACCTCGGCTTCGGGGTCTCGTTCCTCCGCGCGGAGTTCCAGTCCCGCTTCCGGCGGATGCGGGGCTACCACGTCCTCCATCCCCAGGCGTTCCATTGCACGGGCCTCCCCATCCTGGGCGCGGCCAAGCGGGTTGCGGAACACGAGCCGGGGCAGATCCGGATCCTCGAACAGATGGGGATCCCGCGCGGGGAGATCCCCAAGTTCGGGGACCCCCTGCACTGGATCGAGGTCTTCCCCGAGGCCACGATGGACGATCTGCGACGGCTCGGGGCCGCCGTGGACTGGCGCCGCTCCTTCATCACCACGGAACTCAACCCGCCGTACGACGCGTTCGTCCGCTGGCAGTTCCGGAAGCTCAAGGAGGGCGGGTACGTCAAGATCGACCGCCATCCCGTGATCTGGTGCCCCAAGGATCAGGCGCCCATCGGGGATCACGACCGCCTCGAAGGGGAGGGCGTGACGCCCCAGGCATTCACCCTCCTGAAGTTCCCCCTCCCGGACGGCCGGATCCTGGTTGCCGCGACGATCCGCCCCGAGACGGTCTTCGGCCAGACGAACATCTGGGTGGATCCCGCGGCGAGCTACGTGGTCGCCCGGGTGGACGGCGAGCGGTGGATCCTGAACGACCTGGCGGTGACCAAGCTCGCGGAGCAGGGCAAGGCGGTGGTCCGGGAGTCCACGGTCCTCGGCTCCGAGCTCATCGGGAAGGACGGGATCGCGCCCATGATCAACCGCGCGGTGCCCGTCCTCCCCGGTGCGTTCATCGACCAGGGCCGGGGCACGGGCATCGTCACGAGCGTCCCTTCGGACGCCCCGGACGACTACGTGGCCCTGCGGGAGGTCCAGGCGGACGATGCGCTCCTCGCGAGGCACGGCCTCGACGCGGACCGGATCCGAGGCATCCAGCCCGTCCCGATCATCAAGACCCCGGGCTGGGGCCCGCTCCCCGCCAAGGAGGTCGTGGACCGGATGGGGATCACGAGCCAGCGGGAGAAGGACAAGCTGGCCGCGGCCAAGGGCGAGGTCTACAAGTCGGGGTTCTACCAGGGCGTCATGAACGAGAACTGCGGCTCCTACGCGGGGATGCGCGTGGAGATCGCCAAGGAGGAAATCCGAAAGGACCTGCTGGCCAACCACCAGGCGGACACCCTGTACGAGCCTAGCGCGGAGGTCGTGTGCCGTTGCACGACCCGCGCGATCGTCAAGGTCGTCGCGGACCAGTGGTTCCTCGCGTACGGCGATCCCTCGTGGAAGGCCCAAGCCCACGAAGCTCTGTCCCGCATGACCCTCTATCCCGAGGCGGTCCGGAAGCAGTTCGACTACGTGGTGGACTGGCTCCAGGACTGGGCCTGCACGCACCACAAGGGCCTGGGCACGAAGCTGCCCTGGGACGAGCACTGGGTCATCGAGTCCCTCTCCGACTCCACGATCTACATGGCGTACTACACGATTGCCCACGTCCTCCAAGGCGGCCGTCTGCGGAGCGAGGTGCCGTGGGCCGCGAAGCTGGACGACGCCTTCTTCGACTACGTGTTCCTGGGCCGCGGGGACGCCGCGGCCATTGCGGCCCGTCTCGGCGTGGCGGCCGAGGTCGTCGAGGGTCTCCGCCAGGAATTCACCTACTGGTATCCCTTCGACCTACGGAACACGGGAAAGGACCTGATTCAGAACCACATGGCGTTCTGCCTGTTCACCCACACGGCGGTCTTCCCGCCCGAGCTATGGCCCCGCGGCTTCGGCAGCAACGGGTGGGTGCTCATGGCGGGCATGAAGATGTCCAAGTCCAAGGGGAACACGGTGTACATCCGCGATGCCCTCGCGGACTGGGGCGCGGACACGGTCCGCGCGACGGTGGCCAACGCGGGAGACGGGGTGGACGACCCGAACCTCGATCGGGAGTTCGCAACCTCGATCCGCGGCCGGCTCCAGGACTGGCATGCGTACGCTACGCGTAGGCACTCCACCCGGGCGGACCGCCGCACGATCGACGCGTGGTTCCTGTCCGTGATGAACCGCGCCGTGGCCTCGACCACCGCGGCCATGGAGTCGATGAGCTACAAGACTGCACTCCGCGTGGGCTACTTCGACCTGCAAGGTGCGTGGTCCTGGTACCTCCGCCGTTCCGAGGGCCGGCCCCACGCGGACGTCCTAGCCCGGTTCCTCGAGACCCAGACCAAGATCCTGGCCCCCTTCACGCCCCACGTCTGCGAGGAGATCTGGCAGCGGATCGGCCGGGACGGGTTCGTGTCCGCGGCCGCGTACCCCGAGCCGAACCCCGCGGAGGTGGACGCGTCGGCAGAGGCCGGCGAGACGCTCCTCCAGTCCACCCTCGCGGACGTCCGCGAGATCCTCAAGGTCACGCGACTGAAGCCCAAGCGCGTCACGGTCTACGTCGCGCCCGCGTGGCAAACGCGCGTGCGCGAGCTCGCGCTCGAGTTGGCCAGGACGGGACCCGTGCCCATGAACGCCCTCATGGAGCGGGCGTTGGCCGAGCCGGGCAACCGGGAGCGGGCCAAGGAGGTCGCGGCCTATGCGAAACGGCTCGCAGAGGAGCTGCGGCGCCTGCGGCCCGAGGAGGCCGCGCGCTTCCTCGTGGCCGACGAGGCGAGCCTGTTCGAAGAGAACCTCGGCTTCTTGGCCGCGGAACTCGGATGCGCCGTGGACACGTTCCGGGCCGACGACCCGGCGCGGCGGGATTCCGCGAAGAAGGCGGAGCACGCGATCCCGGGCCGGCCTGCGATCTACGTGGAGTGAGGCCGTGAAAATCCCGAAGCCCAAGCCTCCCGAGACGGAGTTCAAGCGGAAGCGCGGACCGCCCCCGCAGGCCACGAAGCTCCTGATTGCCTCGCTCTCCGCCGGCCTGGTCTTCATGGCCCTCCTCGCGATCGTCTTCGTCCCCCGGTACCTCGAATTCCTGAACCCGCCGCCGTCCACGCTCCTGAACCTGGAGATCAACACGACCGGGACCGCGCCGCGGATTGTGGTCACGTACGCCTTGTACGGCCTGGACCTCTCGCGGTTCAACGCGACCCTGTACCGGGACAACGCCACGGTTGCCTCGCTCGCCGCGGGACTGGGCGGGGGGACCGCGGCTCTCGCCTTCACGGACGCGAACAACGATAGGCTGGTCGACGCGGGAGATTCCTTCACGATTCAAGCTGCGGTGCAAGGATCCTACCGGTTCGAGGTCTGGCAGGTGGACGTCGGGCATCTCGTCGGCGTGCAGACGTGGACGGGCGCTCTTGGGTAAGGGTACGCCTTCGGTTCTCCAGGCCTCCCTGTCCTGCCTAATCCGCACGGCAATCTTTAACTAACGGCGCACGTTAGGCCGCCTCGCGGGCCTGTAGCTTAGCTAGGTAGAGCGATCGGCTCTTATCGGCGCGCCTGTCGGACCGTCGAGAGACACCGATAGGTCAAGGGTTCGAACCGACCGCGCGGACGACCCCGCGGTCCCGGAATTCCCTTCAGGCCCGCTCCCTTTTCTTCGGTACACATGCCGCAAGGGACTTGGCCTAGGGGTCCCATGTGCTCCCAGGTTGTGGAGGTCGTGGTGTGAGCGCCCCGATTCCGTCGGATGCGTGTCTTCGGTGCGGAGGTCCCCTGCAGTCCATGGGCGTGGAGCAGTTCCGCGTGGGCGGGACGAGCGGCGGGTGGAAGCTCTTGTTCGGGGAGTGGGCCGAGCTGGGTGAACAGATGCTGCCGTTCGAACTCTTCGCCTGTGGGCGATGCCGCCGCGTCGAGATGCGGGTGGCCACCGGCTAGCAGGGATTGTCAGGACAGCCGCTGCCCACAGTAGGGGCAGAGGAGGGCGTCCCCGGGAATCCGGCGGCCGCACGCGGGGCACAACCTCGCGTTCATGGGCCCCAGGCCCCGGTGGGCCATTGCGTACTGAGCGGCAATGTAGATGATCGCCGCCACCAGGACCGCGAAGAAGATCTGCGTAGGAGCGTCCGGCGAGAATGTGCCGGTCGACCAGTCGAAGGAGAGGATGACGCTGAGGCCGATGATGAAGAACACGATGATCATGACCATGGACGCACGCCGGTCGGGCGCGGGGGCCCGAGGCTGCCAGGGCATGATCCGCTGGTCCCGGGGTGGCAGCGGCGCGGAAGGTGACGACATCCCTCTCGCAGGGTGGAATGGATCGGCCGGTCTTAGCCGTTAGGGTCCCGAACCTTCATCTGGCCCGCTCCCGTTGGCCGGGGCGGCCATGGCTCGGAACTTGTACTTCATCGGCACCGCAGGCAGCGGGAAGTCGACCATGGTTTACGCCTTCCAGATGTGGATGAGCTCCCAGGGCCTCGACTGCGTGACCGTGAACCTGGACCCGGGCGCCGAGACCCTCTCCTATGCGCCTGACGTGGACGTGCGGGACTGGGTGGACCTGGACAAGATCATCGAGGAGCAGGGGCTGGGGCCCAACGGGGCCCAGGTGGCCGCCGCAGACCTGCTCGCGATTAACGCGCGGCAGATTGCGGAGGTCCTCGAGACGTTCCAGACGAGCTACTTCCTCATCGACACGCCAGGCCAGATCGAGCTGTTCACGTTCCGCTCCTCGGGTCCCGCGATCATCGACGCGTTCGGGCGCGAGGACTCCGCGTTCGTCTACCTGAACGACCCCAACCTGGTCCGCACGGCCTCGGGCTTCATCTCCTCGGTCCTCCTCAGCGCGATCGTCCAGTTCCGCCATGCCTTGCCCTTCATCAACGCCCTGAGCAAGTCCGACATCCTCTCCGAGGAAGAGCTTGAGCAGACAGTGAAGTGGTCCCTGGACCCGGTGGCCCTGTACGAGGCCCTCTTCGTGGACACGGCGACCCCGAAGACCCTCCTGGACGTGGAGTTCCTCAAGAGCATGGAGACGATTGGCGTGTACCGCCGCCTGTTCCCGGTGTCCTCGGAGCTCATGTTCGGGTTCGAAGAGGTCTACAACCAAGTCCAGCAGGTGTTCGAGGGCGGCGAAGACCTGTCCAAGGACTGAGAGGCCTCGTTCTCTCAATTCGGATAACGAGCGCGAGCGGCTCATATGTCCGCACGCGCCGTGCCGACGCCGGGTGCGATCACGCTGCTCCGAGAGAACCCCTACGAATTCCTGAAGCCGCCGACGCCGCGCCGCACCAAACCGCGGAAGGGCCGCCGCGTCAAGAAGTCGGTATGACTACCCTGCGAGTCCCTCAAAGGCTTTGAGGACGTCGGGCGTCTTCGTTCGAAGCACGTCTAGCACGGACCGGGCAGTCAGCGGACCCAAGCCCGCGTCCACAATCGCATGGAAGGCTCGGTTGATCGACTCGTCATCTAGTTTCTGCAATCCTTCCTTGACGAGGTAGTGCCGGGCGAGATCCTCCTCGAGCCGCGACCGCCATGCGCGGTCGTACGCGAGGAGCCCCTCCGCGGAGGCATCCCCTTCCCGCACGGCGCGGGCCGCGGTCTCCCCCGCAAGGCGACCGGACAGGAGGCCATTCTGGATCCCCGCGCCCGTGAGCGGGTCGATGAGCCGCGCGGCGTCGCCCGCGAGGAGGATCCCCGCTGCGGCACTCCGATCCACGGGCAACGAGGTCGTCACGCCGCCCGCGACCTCCTCGATGACTTCGCCCCGCGCCAGCCCGGGTCGGCGCGCGATGAACGCGTCCAGGTACCGTTTGACCTCTGCGCGGTCCCTGAGCCGGGACAAGGGGACGCCCAGGCCCACGTTGGCCGTGTCCTCGGCCTTCCAGAAGACCCACCCGTAGCCGCCGGGCGCCTCGCTTCCCAGGTGGAGGTCGCTGAATGTGGCATCGCCCTGCACCCCGACCATCGTGACCTGGAGACACGAGACGAGGTCCCGCGTCCGGAGCGGCGTCGTCAACCCGGCCCAGCGGCCGACCTGGCTCTCGAACCCGTCGGCCGCGATGACCACCCGCGCCCGCACGGTCCAGTTCTCTCCCATGTGCTCGCACACCGCACCCACCACCGCGCGGTCCTCGCGGATCAGCTCCAGGGCGCTGGTCTTGATTGCGATCTCCACGCCCGCCCGGGACGCCTCCTTGGCCAGTGCGCGGTCGAACAGGTCGCGCTCGACGACGTAGCCGCCCTTCGCGCCCGCGTATCCCGAGATCGTGAGGGGCGTCCCGTCCGGGGAGAAGACCCGGGACGCCTCGATGTCCCGCGCCACGAACTCCGCGGTAGGCTTCAGGTCCACGGCGTCCAGCCAGGTCCGCCCGATCGCCTCGCCACACCGGACGGGTGTGCCGATCTCCTGGCGCTTCTCGATGAGCAGGGTACGCGCCCCGCCCACGGCCGCGAACCGCGCGGCCGTGCTCCCCGTGGGCCCCGCACCGATGACGAGCACGTCCACGTCGCGGTCCATGAACGTCGTCCCGATTGCAGGGGACGAGATGAGCCTTTGGGGGCTCCGGGACTCTGGACGTGTCAAAAAAGGAGGAGCGGGAGCGGTAGGCTCCCGCGGGGTTGGTTAGGGTCAATCGTCCGGCAGGACCACGAGCGTGCCGATCATCGTCGTGTGCCCGGGGCCGCATGGGTTCGTGCAGTACCAAGTGAAAGCGCCCGCGGCCGCTGCCGTGAACGTGATCAAGGTCACGGACGGGGTGATGTCGCCCGTCACGTTGTCCTGGGTCGCGGCCGGGATGGGCTGGTTCACCCCGAGCGCGTCGATTGCGAACCCATGGTCCATGGTGTCTTCGTTGAACACCGTGATCTTCACCGTATCCCCGGCATGCACCACGAGCTCGTCCGGGACGAACGAGTCATAGGCCGCGCCGCGGAAGTCGGGGACCACAGTGACCTGGAGGGACACCGTGCTCGGCGTGTATGCGGCAGTGTGGCCGACGCCCCCCGTCACCAGGAGGGCCACCGCTGCGCCGGACAGGATGAGGGCCGAGATCGCGAGGTAGACCACCGCGCGGTTTGCGTTCGCTGCGCCTGGGGCACGCTGCTTGGACGCTCCCGCGTCCTCGGATTCCTTCTCCATCTTCCTCAACTCCCTAGATTCGAACGCTTCGTCCTCGGGCCGCGAGCCTACGCTGCGGATGCCGAGAATCAGGAAGGCCACGAAAGCGTACGTCGCCCAGACGCCGCCCACGACGGCCAGGATGACGAACACGATGAGACGGTCCGCGGGGATGGGCGGGGCTGGAGGCGCCGAGGCTGCGAACACCGTGAGGGTGAGCGTGGTGTTTGCGGGGGCGTAGCTGCCGTCGCCGGCGTACGCGATGACCACGGTGTACGTGCCGTTGGAGGCGGGCTCGTAGGTCACGCCAGCCTCGCCTTGTGCGTTCGTCGTAGTGTTCCCCAGGAGGAGCCATCCGAACGTGGTCCTCTCCGAGAATGTGAGTGGCGCACCCACGACGGGGGTACTGGTCGCGGTATCCTGCAAGGTCGCGACCAAGGTACTGGGGATCCCCGCGACCAGCGCGGACGGCGTGACCGGCATGATGGCTGTGGGGTCGACGGCTCCAGGCAACGGGGCCGACGGACTCGCGGCCAGCGCGAACGGGGCCGAAACGAGCGCCAGTACCAGCGCCACGAGGACGAGTGCGGCGCGCCTCACGTCCGCACCTCCTCGCGGACCGACTCCGGAGCGCTCTCCTTCGTGGGAGCCGCCTCGGAAACCTCCCAGATGCTGACGAGCGGGAACAGCTTGGAGAACACGGCGTACAGGAGGCCGAAGCCTGCAAACGCGGCCGCCGTGATCGACCACTCGACCCAGGTCGGCGCGTACGTCCCCCAGGCCACGGGGACCTGCGGCGTCGCCATGGCCGGGACGACAATTAGGAACCGCTCGAACCACATCCCGACGTCCACGAGCACGGCCGCGCCGACGAGCCACCCAACGCTCCTCGCGCGTGTCAGCGCGAGGATGAAGACGGGCGCCAGCATGCCGCCGACGACCATGCCCCAGAACAGGAAGGCGTAGGGGCCGAACGCGAGCGAGCTAATCCACGAGGAGTCCGCAGACTCGGACCCGTACGCGGCCGTGAGGTACTCGCTCAAGGTGAAGTAGATCAGGACGAGCTCCATGACGAGCATGAGGAGGCCGAGGTTCCGGAAGTGGGACGGCTTGATCCAGGTCTCCAGGTGGTAGGCCCGCCGGAAGACGGCCATGGCCACGATGATCGTGGCGATCCCGGAGAGGATGGCGCCCCCGACGAAGTACACGCCGAGGATCGTGCTGTGCCAGCCGACCCGCAGGGTCATGCCGAAGATCCAGGACACCACGGTGTGGACGCTGACCGCGATGGGAATGATGAGGACCGCCATGATCGCGATCCCGCGGGCCAGGCGGCGCTTCTGGGAGGGCCGCCCGCGCCAGTTCATCGACAGGAAGCTGTAGAGCCTCCGGCGGACGGGTCCCCCCACCTGTTGCGCCTTGATCGCCGCGAGGTCGGGAATCAGGGGCAGGTAGAGGTAGAGCATGCTGCCGGTCAGGTACGTGAAGATCGAAAGGAAGTCCCAGAGAATCGGGGACTGGATGCGACCGTACTGGAAGATGTTCATGATCCGGGTCGGACCGCCCAGATCGATGATTGGCAGGAGCGCGCCCACGCTGATCGCGATCACGGTGATGGACTCCGCCATCCGGGTGATGGGCTTCCGCCACTCCGCCCCGCTCACGCGCAGGATTGCGGAAATCAGCGTGCCCGCGTGGCTTACGCCGATGAAGAACACGAAGTCCGAGATGTACAGGCCCCAGGAGACGTAGTTGTTCATGCCCGTGACGCCCAGGCCCGTGGTGAACTGGATCCAGTACGCGTACGCGCCCAGGGCGACGACCGCGGCAAGCGGGGCCACGACCGCGTAGAAGCGCCAGGTGGTCTTCCGCAACGGGGACACGAGCCGGTCGAAGGTCTCCTGCTTGAGCGTCTCGTCCTCCATGCCATCACCTCCGCGCGGGCAGGTAGTACACCCGCGGGTCCGTGCCCAGCTCCTCCTTCCAGCGGAACCCACCCTGGTTCTGCACGGTGGACCGGAAGGGCAGCGTCTCCCCCAGGCCGTTCGTCACGGCGTCCTCGTTCTCGTTGCCGAAGTAGATGGCCCCCATGGGGCAGCCCGTCGCGCACTCGGGCAGCTTCCCCTCCCGCGCGTTGTGGGCGCAGAACATGCACTTCATCGCGACGCCCTTGTGTGTGGGCCAGGGCTCCTCGGGGGAGTACGGATGGGCGAGGGCCTCGGACGGATACGTCGGTTCCGTCCAGTTGAAAGACCGGGCGTTGTACGGACACGCGGCCAGGCAGTAGCGGCATCCAATGCAGCGCGTGTGGTCGATGAGGACGGTTCCGTCGGGGTCCACGTACGTCGCGCCCACAGGGCAGACGTGGACGCAGGGCGCGTTGCGGCAGTTGAAGCAGGGCCGCGGGAGATGGTACGACGCGCCCGTCTCGTCCGTGATCGTGTAGACCTGGATCCACTGCTGGTTGAACGGCACGTAGTGCGCCTTCTGGCACGCTTGAGTGCACGCGCCGCACCCGTCGCACTTCTTCAGGTCGATGAGCATGACCCAGCTGTCGGCCGCCGAGCCCTTGAGACGCGGGTCCGCAGCCGCGGGAACGATCTTGTCCGCCAGGAACTTGGACCCCAGGGCCAGGACGGCCACGGCCCCCGCTCCGATTCCTGCCATCTTCAGGAACCGGCGGCGGTCCATCGTCCGCGCGACCGTCTCGCCCGTTTCTGCCGGCGTTTGCTCCGCCATGCCACTTCCCCTCATGGCCTTCTTACGCACGTAGTACTACTGCCGCCGTACTTTTGGCCAAGGAATTAGTACGCGATGCGCCCAGAATACCTATTGTGCGTGTATCTTCTACAAAAGTACGAGCCACGCCTCGGCACGTACGTATGCTCGGCAGCCTCGAGAGCGATGTGATTGCCGTCCTCCAGGAGATCCGCGAGGGCACGACCCGACAGATCCTGGACGGCGTGGTGCGGCGCGGGCACAAGGTCGCCTACACGACCGTGAGCACGATCCTGACGCGGCTGCACGCCAAGGGGGTCATCGAGCGCCGCAGCGAGCCCTACAAGGGAGGCGAGCGGTACCTCTACGCATACAAGGACATCGAAGAGGCGTACCTGGACCATCTCCTGGGCGGGCTCGTGAGCGTGTTCGGTCGCCCCGGGGTCGCGCACCTCGCGGAGAAGATCGAGCACCTGGATGAGGAGAAGCTCCGTCAGCTCCGCGAGCGCCTGAAGGCATGACGAACCTCGGGCTCGTCCTCCTGCTGTCCTCCGGTACGCTAGCCGTGGCGGGCGCGGCCCTCTACCTTGCCTCGCGGCACAGCTCCCACACCTCGCAGGGGGCGTCCCTGGCCCTGTTCGCCCACGGCTCCTTCGCAACCTCCGCCCTGCTGTTCGTCGTGAGTCTGGTCCACGTCCACTCCCTCTTCCCCTTCATGATCGAGTTCCATTCCGTCCAGGAAGCGCTCTTCGACGACTTCGACTGCGACCTCACCCTGAGTTGCGTCGCGACGACCGCGGTGCTCATTGCGGGGATCGTCCTTGGAGCGGCGGCCCTCCTGGGGCAGCTCAGCTCCCGCGCGCTCCTCCGCGACTGCCGCCGACGACGCATCGCGGACGCCGACTTGCCCCGCGACGGGTTGCCCGGGTCCACGGAGCTTTGGCTCGTGCGGGACAACCATCCGGACGCGTTCGCGGTCGCCCTGCTCCGGGCGGACCGACGCCGTATCCTAAGCGTCCAAGATGTGATTGTCGTGACCACGGCCTTCCGGGACCTCCTGGGTCCTCGGGAACTGCGGGCGGCCCTGGCCCACGAGGCGGCCCACGTCCGGGCCCACGACAGCCGCTACCTCCCCGTGGTGCGGAGCCTCTCCCGGATTCTCTTCATGGACCCCGTCCTGGGGTACCTTTCACGCCATCTCGCCGCGCGGTACGAATTCGGGGCCGACGAGGACGCAGCGCGCGCGACCCAGGACCCCCGGTCCCTGGCCCGGGCGCTCCTGAAGGTCCACGAGGCGTCCGCCAGCCCCGCGGGCGCGGTGGCCTTCCGCGGGCAAAGTCGATCCCCGCTCCTGGTGCAGCGCATCGAACGGCTCCTGGAACTCGCGGACCACATGGAGAAGGTCCCGTAGGCCGGGTTCCCTTGAGATCTCCCTCTTCCCCTGTGGGAGCGTGGGTGCACCTCGGTAGGGGTACTCATTCGGACCGCGCTGGTGGGGTCCGGGTCGAGTCAATATGTATTTACGCGACTAGATGCATGTGCATACTATGGAGCTGGAGACCCGTAAGGTCCAGAAGCTCGGCTATTCGAGCGTAGGCATCTCCCTGCCCAAGGACTGGGCCGCGACGAACGGACTGAAGCCGGGCGCGATCATCACCCTGGCCGTCGAGGACGATGGGAGCCTCCGCATCCGGACGGGTCCCCTGGATGACCGCCCCATGACCTCGGAGGCCATGATTGATGCGGACGAGTGGAGCGGCCCGGAGGCCCTGACCCGCGTGATCACGGGGAACTACCTCGTGGGTCGCAGCACGATTCGCGTGCGGTGCCGGGACGAACTGTCCCCGGAGCAGCTCCAGGAGATACACGAAGCGGTCCGCGGGCTCACGGGCCTGACCATCGTGAACCAGGGTCCCAAGTTCGTGACCATCGAGAACTTCGCGGAACCTACCCGGTTCCCGATCGAAGGGTTGCTTCGTCGCCTGCACTATCTCACCTCGCGCATGGAGAACCTCGCCCTGGGCGTCCTTGCCGGTGCCAGCACAGGGAACATCGAGGAGGTCGTGCGCATGGAGGCCGAGGTGGACCGCCTGTACTGGCTCGTGGTCCGCCAGCTCCTCCTCGCGGCCCAGAACCGCAGCGTCGCGGGGAAGATCGGCGAGGGCGAGCCGCGGCACCTCCTGGGCGACCGCGTGGTCGCCGTGATGCTCGAGAACGTGGGGGACCTCTGGGAAGAGCTCGCCACGGGCAGCATGTCCCTCCTGAAGCCCACCCGCCGCATCCCGAAGGACTTCCAGAAGGCCGTCTCGAACATCAAGGCAGAGCTCGAGAAGCTCATGGAGCTCACGATGACCGCGTTCTTCACCTCGAACCTGGAGAAGGCGGAGGACGCGCTGGACCTGAAGGACGTCCTGGAAAAGGACCTCCGGGCGTTCTCGCAGGCCTCGGGTCTCAAGTGCGACGGGAAGGGCGGCATCTGCAGCACGTGCACGTTCCTCCGGACCGTGCTCCGGCCCATCGAGCAGGTGACCAAGTACTACGGTACGATCGCCCAGATCACGATCAACCGGTCCCTGGAGCCGCCCAAGGGCTCCCTGACAGTCGCGCCCTCCCTGCCGCCCACGGCGCCCGTCGCGGTGCCCGAGTCATCGTGAGCCGGGCTCGCCGCGGCGGGCCTCATAGTCCTCGCGGAGCGCCTTCATGGTCTTCGTCTTGCCCGGGCCCGCCTGGGGAAGCTCGGGGACCAACACGACGTCGTGGACGTGGGCGAGGAGCGGATTCAGGCGCTCCTTGATCTCCTTGGCGAAGTCCCGCTTGAGCCGGTCGGCGGCCGCGGCATCCCCGACGAGCCGAGGATCTCGCGGGACCGCGTAGATCACGAGGCTGTGCTGGCCTGTGTCGCCCACGTCCACCGCGACGGGCTTCGTGTCGGAGACCAGCTCGTGGGCCAGGACGCTTCGAATCTCCTCCGCGCTCGACTTGATCCCGTAGATGTTGACCATGTCGTCGATCCGGCCGTGGTGCCGATAGTAGCCGCCGCCCAGGCGCTCCAGCTGGTCGCCGTGTCGGCGGAGGACCTCGCCGTGCGGTCCGCGAGGCACCTGCTCGAAGTACTCCTTGCGGTGGTCGTAGTTCAGGAGGTCGTTGGAGAGACCCACGGACGGCGGGATGAGGAAGACCTCCCCGCGGTCTGCGGGGCGGCCCTCGTCCAGGATCACGAAGTCCAGCCCCAAGGCGGGCGTCGTGAAGCAGGACGGGGCGCAGGGCTGCACCAATGTCCCCGTAACGTAGCCGCCGCCCACCTCGGTCCCGCCGCAGTACTCGATCACGGGCTTGTAGCCCGCGAGGGCCATCAGGTACAGCATCTCCCGCGGGCTCGAGGTCTCGCCCGTGGAGCTGAAGCGGCGGATCCGGTTCCAGTCGAGCCCCTCCATGGTCCGCTCCGCGATCCAGCCCCGGACTAGCTTGGGGACCACGCCCAGCAGGGTGACCCCGGCCACGGAGACAAACTCGCCGTATGCTCGGCGCTGGGCCGCACCTACATAGAGGGCCATGGCGGCACCGTTGACGAGGCTGCCGTACGTGAGCCAGGGTCCCATCATCCAGCCGAAGCTCGTGGGCCAAGCGAGCACGTCCCCGGAGCCGACGTCATGGTGGAAGTACGCGTCCGCGGCCGCCTTGATCGGCGTGGTCTGGGTCCAGAGGATTGCCTTGGGATCCTTCGTGGTCCCCGAAGAGAAGAGGACGTTCGTTACGTCCGAAGGTCGTCCGGGCACGCCCTCGAAGCGGTCGTCTCCGGATAGGAAGTCCGCCCAGCCCAGGTCCTCCCGCCGCTCCAGATGCGCGCCGTCTCGGCCCTCCCGCGGCAGGACGACCGCGCGGGGCGCGTGGGCTTCCACGACCTTCTCGTAGATGCCGTGCTCCTTCCCATCTCGAAGGTAGGTGTCAATCGTGAACACGGCCCGCGCTCCGCCGATCCGGACCCGCTTCTCGACGTCCGGAGGCGCCGAGGCGTCGGCGACACCGACCACGCTGCACCCGGCGAGGATCGCGCCCAGGTAGATGGCCACGGACTCGGGGGTCATGGGGAGGTCCAGGGCGATCCTCTCCCCCCGGCGGATGCCGAGCCCATCGAGTCCGTTCGCGACCCGGGCGGCGAGCTTGTGGAGCTCGCCGTAGGTCATCCGCCGCAAGGTCGGGTCCGCCTCGGAACTGGATACGATCGCGACGCGCGAGGGGTCGGCCCGGAAGCAGGACTCCGCGATGTTGAGCTCCGCACCGGGCAGCCACTCCGGGTGGGTCACGTCATAGCCGGGCGCGAGGATGGCCCGGGGCGGCATCCGGAACACGATCCCGAGGTCCTGAATGGCCGCCTGCCAGAACGCCTCGCGATGCTCGACGGACCACCGATAGAGATCCTCGTATCGCCTCAGGGAGAGGCGGGACATGAGTCGGCCCACATGGGTTGTCAACAGGGCGTCCGAAGGCGGAACCCAGGCGGGCCCGGGTCCGTCGGAGAGGCGCCGACCCTCGTAGGCCGCCTCGTACAGGAGGGCCTGGGCTCCGAAGGATCCCTTGAGGGACGCGTTCGAGCGGATGAGTTCCTGGAACGCGATCCACAGTCGAACCTGGGCGTCGGGGTCTTCGCGGCGCGGATGCCCACGCAGGACCGTCTCGACCTGCTCATGGACGCCCCTTGCCTCGGCAGGTGAGAGTCCCGACGCAAGGAGCTTCGCCTCGAGCTCGGGCGGAGGCACGGGCCGCACAAGCGAGGCCGGGACTTAAGCCTGAGGACGACCGAACTGGCTCCGGCTGATGGAGGTCACGCCTTCTTGCTGTCGAAGGGCTCGCCGGGCCTCTCCGCGGCCTGAGCGCTCTTGGCGAACTCCAAGGCCCGGTCCACGGCCTCCTTGGGAGAGGCGACGGGAACGAAGAGTCCGTCCTCGACGCCAGCCTTCTCCATAGGCCAAGTGTGGAGGGCGAACACGGCCTTACCCTGGTCGAACGCGTGGGCCATCTCGCTCAAGGTCCCATAGGACCCGTTGATCGCGATGAGGGCGTCCGCCGTGCGGACGATGACCAGGTTCCGGGCCGTGCTCATGGCCGTGGCGACAGGCAGGTCGATGTACGGATTGGCGTCCGCCTTGTTGCCCGTGGGGAGGATGCCCAGGGTGAGACCGCCGCCGCGCTTCGCGCCCTTGGCGGCTGCCTGCATGACCCCGTTCAGGCCGCCGCAGATCAGGACAGGGTCCGCGCGGGCAATGAGGAACCCGACCTCCTCGGCCATCCGGAGGCCTTCCTCGGAGGCCTTGTTGCCTCCACCGATGACTCCGATGATGAGCTTTCGCGGCATGGGGGAATCCCTCTCCACGTCGCGGCGCGATAAAAGACTTGTCCCCGTGTTTGTCAATCCCGAGAACGAGGCGCCCCCAGGACGGCGGGGAGCTCCTCCAGGGAGCGGATGGCCGGACACGGGGCCGGCGCGGAGCGCCC
>JAWOML010000069.1:0-12018 GCA_033852515.1 Thermoplasmata archaeon
GTCCTGAGCGCCGTGCTCGCACTGGCTCTGATGCCCTCCCCGAGTCGTGGGGAACTACCTTCCGTGGTCACGAACGGGGACGCGTCGCGCACGGTCACCTGGACCATGAACGACTCCGCGTCCCTCACTGCACAGAACCTCGCCTTCGCGGGCGGCAACGCTTCCCTTCCCTGGACCGACTCGCTCCTTTCCTGGCCCAACGGGTCGGCCATCAATGCGAACGGTGCCCTCGATTCGCACATGGTCGCCTCGCCGTCGGGCATTTCCTTGAAGCAGAACTGGAGCAACCGTCTCTCGAACGGGAACTTCACTAACACGACCTCGTGGACGTTCGTGAACGGAAGCGGGGACAATACGACCGCCACGTGGCTAGCGACTGAAGAGGCAAGGTTGAACCACACGTCCAGACCGACACAGACCATGTGGGACTCGATGGATACTGTACCAGGAGACTGGGGCGCCTTCGCTACCTGTGGCGGCAACAGCAAGATCTTCCAGGTCTCCGGGGGGAGTCAGAAGCAGGGTGCTGCCGCCCTTGGCGACTACATTAACGTAACTGCCGGCCCCACCTGCTACGCGGGAGTCCAGAACATCACCTCTGTTGACTGGTCGCAATCTGACCAGCTGGACATCTGGATCTTCCTCAACGCCACGGCCCCTGCTGCCTTCCAGATATCAGCTCTCAACGGCGCCACCCCGGTGACAACCACTCCAATTGCATTGACTCCGGGGTGGCAGGATGTTGCCATCGATTTGACACAGCTCGGCAGCAATCGGGCAATACTGAATGCAGTCACACTTCGCATTGTTGGCGTGTCGGGCCTGGCCGTTTCTGACATCGCAGTCTATTTCGACTCGATTCGGGTGGGCACGGCGAAGAGCGCAGACACGACCGCGCACGTCTATCAGCTCCTCGATAAGAACCAAGTCACGGCCGCATTGCCGGGGAGTTCCTACCTTTCGTTCGATTGGTGCCTGGTGAACGCCTCTGGAGTGAGCGACTACTCGATGTTCGTCAACCTGTCTCGCCCCGGAGGCTTCACAAACACGAGCTTGCTCCCCGCATCCCTCGGAACGTGGTCTCACTTCAGGGCCGATGTCTCCGCGATCACTTCCATCGCGACGACCTACAATCTCAGTTTCTCCCTACGCGTGGCCCTCGACAACATTTCCGCCTCGAACGTGACCCTTCTCATCGACAACGCTTCGCTCGTCTACCCCGGAACCCAGAATGGAACCTATCTCTCCGATCTCCAGACCATGGGCGTCGACTCTCTGTACACGTCCCTCGGATGGCTCGCCACGTCTCCGTCCTCCGAGGCCACAGTAGCCGTCGGTATCCGGACCGGCAACACCACCACCGTGGGCGGTCCCAGCTGGAGCGCCTGGCAGAGCTGGACCACGAGCCCCGTCTCGCCTACCGTCCCCGGTGCCCTCTACTTCCAACTGCGCGCGGTATTGGCGACCACGAACGCGAGCGTCACCCCGTTGCTCGAGTCCCTCACCTTGACCACGCAGCATCACGTGGACCATGGGTCGGTCCTCTCGGCGGTCTTCCGGGCGGACGCCACGATTCTCTCATGGCGGTCGTTCAACGCGAGCTTCGTCACTCCCGCGGGCACCGCGGTGACCTTCAACGCGGGCAACGGTTCGTTCCTGTTCTCCGTGGCCCCCGGATCCAGCCTGTCTTCGCTCGCAGGGCCCTTCATCCAGTGGCAGGCCGTGCTCACCACGACCGATGGCCTCCGCGCACCCACCTTGCACAGCGTCTCGGTGACGTACGAGTACCAGGGACCACCGGCCCGGCTCGTAATCACGCATGCGGGCCTTGTCGTGGGCCCGAACACGACCCTCAACGCCACGGCGGGTAGTTATCTCCAGCTGGGGGCTTTGGTCTACGACGCGGGATCTCACCTCGTCCCTACAAACTTTTACGGCGTCGCGTGGAACATCGACAATGCGACGGGTGGGAGCGTCCAGGGCAACGGTACGTACCTCGCCGGAAAACCCGGCACGTGGCAGATCACCGCGGTCCTCGTGGGGACCACGATTTACGCCTCGGTCCGAGTCCACGTATCCGCATCCACGAGCCAGTCCTCCACGCCGTTCGGCTTCTGGGATGCGATTCCCTATATGGCCATAGCGGTCGCCGCCCTCGTGGGGTTCGCGGTCTATGAGCTCGTGATCCGGCGGATGTACGCCATCGACGACGTGTTCCTCATCGCGAAGGACGGCCGCCTGATCTTCCACAACACCCGGCGTATGCGCGCGGACCGCGACGAGGACATCCTGTCCAGCATGCTTACGGCCATCATGGCGTTCCTCCGGGACCAGGACCCCGAGGAGAACGGGGAGCTCAAGAGCTTCGAGGTCGGCGGCAAGACCACCCTCCTGGAGCGCGGGGAGCATGTGTACCTGACCGCGATCTACTCGGGCCGCGTGCCCGGGTGGGCGGGGAAAGATCTCCACCGCTTCGTCACGGACCTGGAGCGGGACTTCGGGGATGCGTTCGCAAACTGGACGGGATCCCCCGAGGACCTCCACGGTCTCAAGGACTACATGCAACGATTCGTCTCCCACGTACGATACCGCGGCGGGCCTCGGGCCAGTCCGCCGGAGAACTGACGGCCGAGGTCACTTCTGGACGAACATCAGGTAGAAGATCACGCCGAAGCCCAGCAACGTGAAGCCTGTGGACACGAGCCACATCCACCGGAGGAGGCGCGCGCGCTGCTCGGGGTTCGCCCAGGTTCGCTCGAGCCACTCCATTACATGGCCTTGAACCGCTTGAGCCGCATGAAGTTATCCCGCTCCATCTCCTCCAGGCGTTGGCGGATGAACGCCTCTGTGGCCTTGAGCTCCGGGATCACGCGGTACTCGAGCGCGTTGACGCGGCGTTTCACCTTCTCGATTTCCTCGATGAGGCGACGCATGGTCGTCTCGATCTCCGCGGCGACCACCACGTCCTCCACGAGGGCCTCGCAGGCCTCCGCGGCCTCATCGATCCTTGCAGACGTCGTAATCACGCCGTAGCCGCGCTCCTCGAGCTTCTTGCGCACGCTCTTCGCGTCGATCTTGGGGACGATGATGCCCATCACGTTCTTCGTCTTCAGGTCCAGGGTGGGCACCTCGCGAGACGCGAGCGCCGCGGACCGGACGCCCAGAGACCCTTCGATGGCCCGCGCGATCACGATGCGCTGCTCCGCGGTCCGGTACTTCTCCGCCAGGTTGGAACGCAGGGTCTTCGCGCGGTCCAGGACGCGGAAGAACTCCACAATCAGCGCGTCCCGCTTGAGTTTCAGGAGGCGGTAGCCCCGCTCCGCCATGCGCCGCGTGCGCCGTAGCTGAAGCAACTGGGACCGTGTGGGCTTGTAGTTCTGGAGGACCATCTTACGCCGTCACCTGGGCCGTCGCCGTGCCGCGGTACTTCGGGTGGTACTTCTCGAGCGTCTTCCGATCGATCTTGGTGAGCCACGCTTCGTCTACCGTGGCCAGGAGCTTCCAGCCGATGTCGATCGTGGACTCGATGCCGCGGTCCTCCTCGGAGCCTTGCTGGATGAACTCCTGCTCGAAGCGGTCTGCGAACTCGAGCATCTTCCGGTCCCGGTCCGAGAGGGCCTCCTTGCCGACGATGGCCACGAGGCCGCGGACGTCCTTGCCTTCCGCGTACGCAGCGTACAGCTGGTCGGAGACCTGCTTGTGGTCCTCTCGGGTCCGGCCCTTTCCGATGCCCGCGTCCATGAGGCGCGAGAGGGAGGGGAGCGGGTCCACGGGCGGAAAGATTCCCTTCCGGTGCAGCTCCCGGTTCACGGCGATCTGACCCTCCGTGATGTATCCGGTCAGGTCCGCGATGGGGTGCGTCCAGTCGTCGTCGGGGATGGACGCGATGGGGATCTGCGTGATGCTCCCCGGCCTCCCGTGGATGCGTCCCGCACGCTCGTAGATGGTGGCCAAGTCCGTGTACATGTATCCCGGATAGCCGCGGCGTCCGGGCACCTCCTCGCGCGCCGCCCCGATCTGCCGCAGGGCCTCCGCGTAGTTCGTCATGTCCGTCAGGATGACCAGGATGTGCATGCCCACCTCGTAGGCGAGGTACTCCGCGGCGGTCAGGGCCATGCGCGGCGTAATCAACCGCTCCACGGCCGGGTCGTCCGCGAGATTCAGGAACAGGACCGCGCGCTTCAGGGCGCCCGTCCGTTCGAAGTCGTTCATGAAGACGCGAGCCTCTTCGTGGGTGATTCCCATGGCCGCGAACACGACGCCGAACGGCTCCTTGGAGCCGAGCACCTTGGCCTGACGTGCGATCTGCAGGGCGACCTCGTTGTGGGGCAACCCCGCGCCGGAGAAGAGCGGCAGTTTCTGGCCCCGGACCAGGGTGTTGAGCCCATCGATCGTCGAGATGCCCGTCTGGATGAACTCCGCCGGGTGCTCCCGGGAGTACGGGTTGATGGCCGCACCGCTGATGTCCACGCGCTTCTCCGGCAGGATGGGCGGCCCGCCGTCCGCGGGCTCGCCGGAGCCCGTGAGCACGCGGCCCAGCATCTCCTTGGACACGGAGAGCTTTATTGTCTCCCCGAGGAACTTCACGCTGCTCGCGCGGTCGATCCCCGCCGTGCCCTCGAAGATCTGCACCACGACGATGTCCTTGGACGAGTCGAGGACCTGCCCGCGCTTCCGCGAGCCGTCCGTGAGCTGGACCTCGACGAGCTCGTTGTAGCCCACGGGCTCGGTCTTCTCCACAAAGATGAGCGGGCCCGCGATCTCCGTGATCGTCCGGTACTCCTTGGCCATGTCAGCGCGCCTCCAGCTTCTTGAAGTCGTCGTCCATCATCGCGAGCGTCTTGTCGAGCTCCTGGTCGAACTTCTCCTCGTACTTCACACGAGTGAGGAGCTCGCGGGATTTGACTGACGCAATGTCCTTCACGGGCACGTCCAGGGCCACGACCTTGCGCCCCAGGTCGGAGAACTTCTTGATCGCGGAGATCAATTTGAACTGCCGCTCGGGCGGACAGAACGTGTCTACGGGATGGTACGCGTTCTGCTGGAGGAAGATCTCGCGGACCATGCGGGCCACCTCGAGGGTGAGCTGCTGCTCGGGCGGCAACGCGTCCGCGCCGACCAGGCGCACGATCTCTTCAAGCTCGGCCTCCTCCTGGAGCGTCCGCTGGGCCCACGCGCGGAGCTTGGGCCACTCCTCGTTCACCTTGGTGCGGAAGTACTCCTCGAGCTGGTTGCCGTACAGGCTGTAGGATGTCAGCCAGTTGATCGCGGGGAAGTGCCGCCGCGCGCGGAGGGCGGTGTCCAGGGCCCAGAACACCTTCACGATGCGCAGGGTCCCCTGGGTCACGGGCTCGGAGAAGTCTCCGCCGCTCGGGGAGACCGCGCCCACCACGGAGACGCTGCCCTCCCGGTCGTTCAAGGTGGTCACGCGACCGGCTCGCTCGTAGAACTCGCTGAGCCGTGCGGACAGATACGCCGGGAAGCCCTCCTCGCCGGGCATCTCTTCGAGACGGGAGGAGATTTCCCGCATGGCCTCGGCCCACCGGGAGGTGGAGTCCGCCATTAGAGCGACGTTGTACCCCATGTCCCGGTAGTACTCGGCCAGGGTCATGCCCGTGTACACGGACGCCTCGCGCGCGGCCACGGGCATGTTGCTCGTGTTCGCGATCAGGGCCATGCGGTCCATGAGGGGAGCGCCCGTGTACGGGTCCTCGAGCTTGGGGAACGTCGTAAGGACCTCGGTCATCTCGTTCCCGCGCTCGCCGCACCCGATGTAGATGACCACCTGGGCGTCGCACCACTTGCTCAGCTGCTGCTCGGAAACCGTTTTTCCCGTTCCAAACCCGCCGGGGATCGCCGCGGTCCCACCCTTCGCGATGGGGAACAGGAAGTCCATGACCCGCTGCCCCGTAATCAGGGGGATCGAAGGCATGAGGCGGTCCTTCGCGGGCCGCGCCCGCCGCACGGGCCACTCCTGCATCATCTGGATCTTTCGGCCGTCGCTCAGCTCGACGACCGTCTCGTCGACCTTCATCTTCCCGGATCGGACATGGGTCACCTTGCCGCTCACGTCAGGCGGCACCATGACCCGGTGCTCCACGTTCTTGGCCTCTTGGACCGTGCCGAGGACCTGGCCGCCCCGGACCGAGTCGCCCTCCTTCGCGACGGGCTTGAAGTCCCAGAGCTTCTCCCGACTAAGCCCCGGCGCGCGTACTCCCCGGAGGACGAAGTCCCCCATGGTCTTCTGAAGGACCGGAAGGGGTCGCTGGACGCCGTCGTAGATGTTCCCGAGGAGGCCGGGGCCGAGCTCCACGGTCAGCGGTCTCCCGGAGTCCACCACGGGTTCGCCCGGGCGTATGCCCGCCGTCTCCTCGTAGACTTGGATGATCGTCTTCTCGCCGCGGAGCTGGATGACCTCCCCCATGAGCTTCTCCGTGCCGACAAACATGACGTCGTACATGCGGGGCCGCAGGCCCGTCGCGGTCACCACCGGACCCGCGACGCGCAGGATCTCGCCCGTTCCCTTCCCGTGCTCCACCGTTGCGCTCACCGCCATCATGCCACCTCACTTGAACAGATCAACGCCAATGGCCCGCTTCACCTTGGTCCGGAGGTCCTCGTCCTCCGTGGCCCCAACGCCGATCACGACGGGCCGGGCGACCGTCTCGAGACGTCGCCGCATCGTGTGGCTCAGGGACTTCATGTCCGCGGTGTCCAATACCAGGATGCCCACCTCGGCGTCGTCCAAGACCGCGGCGATCTTCCGTTCCAGGTCCTCCTTCGTGGCGGGAATCGCCTTGCGCACGCCGACGAGCTTGAAGCCTTGGACGAAGTCGTCCCGGCCCACCGCGGCGATCTCCACGCTCACACCACCAGGAGGTCCCGGAGGACCCCGGTCGACAGCCCGCTTTCCTTCCCGCGGGCGATGATTCGGATGTTCTGGACTTCCCGGTCCTTCAGGACGATGTAGTCCAGGATGGGGAGGATGCTCAAGGGCTGGAGGTGCGCGTAGCGCGCCGCCTCGAGCAGATGGACTTTCTCCACGCGGCGCATGAGGGCGCCGATGCCGGTCTCCTCGACCTTCTCGAGGGCCCCGGAGATGTCCTCGTAGAACGAGTAGTCCGCGAGACGCTTGAGGAGCGCGGGCTTGTCCAGGGAGACCATCTCGTGCAGGCTCTCCACATCGAGCTCGTCGCCTCCTTCCAGGAAGATTTCCCGCTTGAACGCGGCCTTCGCGTCCCACGCGCGCAGGAGCGTCTTCAGGTTTACGATGTCGATCTCCCGCTTCACGAACTGCCGCATGAAGCGGTTCGCCTCGGTGGACGGCGGAATTGCGGCGAGCAGGTCCGCGTAGTAGAGGCGGGACACGCGGTCCTCCCACTCGGCCCAGTTGCCCACGTCCGCGGGCTTCTTCCCCAGGGCCGCGAACGCCGCGGCGTAGATCGTCCCTTCGAGCGCCTTGAATACCTCGTCGAGGGTTGCCTTCTCCACGAGGTCGCGGAGGGTGTCCTCGCCGAAGCTCCCCGCAGGCACGAGGTCCTCGAAGACCTCGTCCGCCGTGGCGCCGTACACCTTGGAGCGGACGATAGCCTTGATGTTCTCCAGGTCGTAGCGGTCCAGGTACTGCCCGACCATGGTCCGCAGGCTGCCCTCGGAGAATTCGTAAATCTGGTTGTACGTCTTGGCCAGGTTCCGCGTGACCGCATTCTCGATCAGGTCCACGCCGGAATAGCGGGCGCCCAGCGCGAGCATCTCGGCCTTGTACTCTCGCTCCCCCAGGAACCGCGCGATCTCCGAGACCTCCATCAGGAGGAGACGGTCGTACGTGTCCTTGGGCAAGAGGAGGGCCCGCTTCGCTTTCACGCGCGCAGTGACGTACGGGTAGTTCCCCGTCTCCAGGGGGATGCGCCGCCGGATTTGGCGGTAGCGCGCCTTCGCCTGATCGACGAGCGTCCGATTCACGCCTTGGACTTCCGAGACGGCCATAGGACCTCGGCGACCTCCCGCACGCTGTCGTTCCACACGTCCCGCAGGATGGACTCGTACCGCAGGTCCACCCGCCGGCTCCCGTCCGCGCTCTCGATGATCAGGCCGCCCGTGGCGTCCATGTGGCCCGCGTACGCCTTCCCGACGAGGCCCTTGACCGCGGCCTCGTCCCGTGCGCTGGAGTACACCTTGCCACCGCCCCGCCACTCCGCCTCGTTGGCCTTCAGGAGCAGCCGGAGGAACTCCGGGTTCTCCTTGAGGTTCCCGAGGCGCGCGAGGGCGCGCTGGTACACATCATCCAGGACCTCCTTCTGCGCGGCGAGCACGAGCTTCCTTGCCTCGAGCTCTGCCCGGGCGAGATCCTGCACGCGCTTCCGGTCCGCGGCCCCGTCGGCACGGACCTCCGCCTCCGCGAGGGCCTTGTCGGACTCCGCGCGGACTTCCACGAGCGAGCGCTCACGCTCCGCCTGGGCCTCCGCCAAGATCGCGTCGACCTCGGCCTTGCCCTTCGCCTGGATGGCCTGGATGACCGAGTCGAGGGTCAATCCGGACCCTTCCCTTTCACAGCGTCCCGAGCATCAAGAACGCGATGACCAGGCCGAAGATGATGATCGTCTCCGGGATGACCACTAGCGGGAGCACCCGACCGAACAGTTCGGGCTTCTCCGCCAAGGCACCCACAGATGCCGCTCCGATCACTTTCTCCGCCCATGCCGTCGCCAGGCCCGTACCAAGAATGGTCAGGGCGGCGCCGATTGCCACCGCGGCTTGTCCCAAGTCCGATGTCACTGCCATGTGCTTTCACACCTCCGACTTCGCTTTCACGCCGAAGGGCCGGAACAACGTCCCGGACCCCTTGTAGAACTTCACGAAGAACTCCACGTAGTTGAGCCGAATGCTTTGGATGGTTCCCGAGATCGTGCTCAGGAGGAAGATGAGGAAGTTGCATAACGCCATCATGACGATGCCGATGAGGATCGTCACCACGGAACCGTTGATAACCAGCGCGCTGAGGACGATGCTGTTGAGCGCCACAATCACGGCCTCCTCGGCAACGCCGATTCCCGCGAGACGCGCGTAGGAGATCACGTTGGCCATGAGGCCGAACACCTCCATGAGGTGGAGGGCACCCTCCGTGGCGATCACGATGAGGATTCCCCCGACAATGAGCCCGATCGCGAGATACGGAACCTGATTCGTGTCTGCGAACCCGGCACTCGGCATCGAGATGCCTGCTCGAGGGAACCAGGCGAGCGGCCCGTTCCAGATCGCGTAGCCCCACGGAACGCCGCCCTTGATCAGGGACCACCGTGCGGCCCGGACGATCATGACGACGTACAGGCCCACGAGGATCATGAGCCACGCGACCTTCCCGATCGCGTGCTTCGCGCTGTGCTTGACGTCGTCGAAGAAACCGATGATGAACCCGATGCCCAGGTGCAGCACGGCGACGGAAATGGCCATGACGATGAAGTCCGTCACCTGGTCCAGTTTCTCCAGGATGGGATGGATGGGGATGCTGACATGGAGCACATTGTCGGACCAGTTGAACATCGTCGCCGCGGTCGTCGCGCTCACGGGCATGTGGAAGGGCACCCCGAATGCTTCCGCGAACACGAACGTCCCGAAGACCGTGGCCCAGAAGCCGCCCCAGATGAAGGCCACGAGGAGGTTCTTCCAGAAATCCCACGGCCGGTCCTTCCACCGCCGCAGGAGCCAGAAGCCGTACGCCATCCAGAGGATCCCGTATCCCATGTCGCCAACCATGATGCCGAACATCATGGGGAAGGCGATGGACAGGACGATCGTCGGGTCGATTTCGTGATAGCTCGGCGTGCCGAACATGTTCACAAGCATCTCGAAGGGCTTGATGGGCTTCGGGTTGCGGAGCAGGACCGGCGGCTCCGGCTCGGCCTTCACTTCCTCGTGCGCTTCCTCGGCCGGCGCGGTCTCGACCTCGGACACGAAGACGCCGTCAATCTTCTCGAGGCCCTCCTTGGCTTTCGGGAAGGACTCCTGGGGGATCCAGCCCTCCACGATGAACGTGTGATCCGTGACCGCGAAGCGGAGGGGGGCCTCGGCCTTCTCGACCTCCACCTCGAGGTGAGCGCGCGCAGCGACGAGGAAAGCCGCGTACCGCTCGCGCAGGGTCTTCAAGGTCTCCTCGATTTCGCCCAGACGCTTCTCCCACCGCTCCCGCTCCGCCAGGAGGTTCGTGAGGATCTCCCGGGGCGCCTCGGTCCCCTCGGGGATTGCGACGCTCGTGAAGCCGTTCTGGGCCAGAAAGTCCCGCATCGGGGCCGCGTGGTCCTTGGACACGAAGACCACCAGAAAGCCGGGGACAGAGAACGACTCGCACTCCGGGGTGACCGTCTCCAGGCCCGTGATCTCCCGCGGCGCCTTCCCGACGAACACCTCAAGGCTGTCGTAGCCGCGGTAGTCGTCCAGAGAGAGGGGCAGCTGGGCGAACGGGGTGATCTCCTCCACACGGCGGTTCAGGTCCGCCACGAGCCCCTGGATCTTCTTCTTCGAGGCATCCTCCTCGGAGATGTTCAGCTCCAGGGCAAGGATCTTGGCCTTCAGGTCTTCCTGGGGCGGCTCGGGGGCCTTCTGGGTGGACGCGGCCTTGGGCTCTTGGACCTGGAGGATGTTCGCGATCGAACGGAGCTTGACAAGGACCTCGGACGCTTCGGCGGCCGCCGGCAGCGGTTTGCCAATCTCCAGATCTTCCTGGCCCTGCTGGTGGTCCACAATGTGGAGAAGCTGCAACGAGTAGAGGGCGTCCACGGACCGCGCGAGCGCGTCCCGTGGGCCGACGATCAAGGCCCGGGACATCGGTACGGGCCTAGGCATTCAAGGCACCCTTGAACTTCTCGATCAGGCGGTCGACGGCGCGTTCGACGTTCGCGAGCGCCTCAGACCGGAGGGCATCGGCATCGTGCCGGCCCTTGGCCAAGAGCGCCTCCTTCTCGCGAGCGATGGACGCCTCGCTCGCCGCGAGGATTTCCGCCTGGCGCTTCTCACCGCGCCCTCGGAGGGATTCCCGGAGTTCGAAACCCTCCTTGCGGGCCTCGCGGAGGATCCTCTCCCTCTCGTCGAGGGCGGTCGCTTTGGACCGGCGGACCTGCTCCTCGGTGGCCTTGATTCTCTGGAGAGTTTCCTCCTTATTCATGGGGTCCGAGCCGCCGTAAACTCGGGTCCTTTATAAGCGTTTGGTAGGTGTCCCGCGAGGTCTCTTCCGAGGACTGCTAGGGCCGCCGAATTTAGGTTCATGGCCGATTTATATATAAATGTGAAGATGCAACTTGGGCGGCGAGAGACGCTCGCTTATCGCGGATCGCGTCGCGCGCGGCGCGGTCCGCGGAATCTGCCGATTTTCCCTTGAGGGATGCCGAAATGCGAACCGCCGCAGCGGCCCACCGAACGCGGCGCTGCAGACGGCCAACACAAGGTTTAAGTGTAATCCTTCTTTGTCGCACCCGCCCGGAGGCGCTTCATGGCGGCTCCGGATGGAGAGGGTCGTGGGATGAGGACCTTTGTACTGCTCGTAGCGGCAGTGATACTGACCGTTTCTGCGGTCCCAGCGGCGAGCGGAACGGCGGCCGCGGCCTCGAGCGTGCCCGTCCTCACGATTACGGTCCTCGGGTTCCAGAACGGGACCGCGTTCCAGTTCTCACCGAGTCAAATCCTCCTCCCCCAGGTGCCCGTCATCCTGAACATCACGTTCATCAACAACCAAACGGTCGCGAGCGGAGTCCCCCATACGTTCTCCATCAACAACAACGCGGCCAAGCCGATTATCAACTACGACCTCAAGCCCCAGCAGAACGCGACCTTCGTGTTCACAGTCAACTCCCTGACGAACATCACGTTCAACGGCACCTCCTTCACGCCCGAAGCAGGCCCGACGGGCGGCATCCGATTCTACTGCGTCTATCACCAGCCCGCCATGGTCGGCGAGATCGTGCTCGCGGGTGCCCCTAGCACCGCGGGCCAGGAGCAGAAGGGCATCTTCCTCCGGGCGTACTGGAT
>JAWOML010000070.1:0-17872 GCA_033852515.1 Thermoplasmata archaeon
GGCCCGCCCATCCGCTGATCCAAGGAGGCTACTCCTTCCTGCCTCCCGGTGGGTCCGTCCAACACCGGCGGGACCTTGCGGCGCCCGTGGACGGCGTCCTGTTCTTCGCCGGGGAAGCCACCCACACCGAGGGGGAACCCGCGACGGTCCACGGTGCCATCGAAACGGGATACCGCGCGGCCGCGGAAGCGATTCGGAGCCTGCGGCCCCCGTAGCGCGTTGGGCGCCGCTCAGCGGCCCTTGGACAGGTAGCGCGTGGTCTCGAGCTGGATGGTCTCTTTCCGCGCCCGGTCCACTTCGGCAATCAGGTCGACGGCATGACGCAGGTTGCGATGGCTCGAGGAGATGCCCCAGGCCCCGATCAACACCAGGGCCACGGAGGCGGCGACCAAGATCGTCCGTGACACGAGCGCCGAGGTGGAGGCCTGCGCGATCAGGGTCGCGAGGTCGGGGACCGAGATGAGCACGGCGATGCCGAGGCCCACGACGAAGACGATGGTCCAAAGGACCGTGAGCAGGATGCGCCGGCCCACGTGCACTTGGGAGCTGAAGGACGCGCCCATCCGACCGCCCCGAACGAGCCCCGGCGAGCTACTTAAACCATTCCACCCAAGAGTCGGGGCCCGCAATTCAACTCTCTGAGACGGGCCGAGGGAATGGGGCAAAGCCTAATCTCGCGGCGCCTCGTCGCAAGCGCGTGGCCTCGGCGTGGGTCCGGATCTGGGCCGCGGTCCGCCAACTCCCCTGGAACAGGTTCTTCGCGGGCGTCGTGGCGGGGAGCGTCGCGCTCGTCGTGACGTTGATCATGCGGGTGCTGGGCCTCGGTGTGTTCCTCCCGGAGCTCGCTCTGGACTTCGTGATCACGCGGGTCCCGGGCCCGCTGGAGTCGTTCTTCATCGGGACGCTGGGCGAAGGCGCCAAGGGCTTGGGGTTCGTGAGCGCCCTCGTGGCGGTCCTCGTGGCCTTCGGGCTAGGGGCGCTGGTCTTCCGGCGGCTCCAGCGGCTCCTCCGCGTCCGATGGGCGGTCATCGCGGCATATACCGTGGGGAGCGCGGTCCTTGTCCTCTTCGTGGTCCTCCCACTCCTGGGGGACGGCGTCGCAGGTTCGCAGACGGACGCGGGCCTCGCCTTCGCCGTCTTGAGCCAGGTCATCGGCGGCTGGATCTACGGAGCCGCCCTGGACTACTTCCTCGTGGAACTCCCGGAGCGCCACCCCGAGGGGTACAGCCCGTCCCGCCGCCAGTTCTTCCTCGGGGCGGGCGCATTCGCTGCCTCCCTGGCCCTCGCGTACGCCACATTCAGCAACGCGGTCGTGCAGCCCGCCCGCCTGGCCTTCGCGTCGCTGCAGGACTTGATTGGACAGGAAGTCACTCCCACGGACCGCTTCTACGTCGTCACGAAGAACCTCATCGATCCCACAGTGGACGTCTCGACGTGGGCCCTCACGGTGGACGGGATGGTCGCCCCGAACCCGCTCATCCTGAGCTACACGGCGATCCAGGACCGGATGCGGAGCGGCGCTCTGAACGGGGTGACGGAATACGCGACCATGGAGTGCGTCAGCAACGAGGTGGGCGGCAACCTGATTGGCACGGCCAAGTGGGGCGGCATCCGCCTGGCCGACCTCCTGAACGCCGCGGGCATCGAGTCCACCGCGGATTGGATCGAGTTCACCTGCGAGGACGGCTACACGGTGGCCATCCCGCGGGCCCAAGCCATGGATCCCGCCACCCTGGTCGTCCTGACCATGAACGACGCGCCCCTCGGGAGCCCCCACGGAGGTCCCGTGCGGATTCTGGTCCCGGGCAAGTACGGCATGTTCTCCGCGAAGTGGGTGAACCGCGTCACCGCGATCCAGGGCGCCTACCTGGGGTTCTGGCAACAGAAGGGATGGACGAACGACGGTCCTATAGCAACGGAGGCGCTCATCGCGATTCCCGCGGACGGGTCCGTCGTCTCGGGCCCGCAAACGATTGGCGGATTCGCCCTTTCCGCGGCGGACGGGGTCTCCAAGGTCGAGGTGAGCACGGACGGAGGTGCGACGTGGTCCGCGGCCCAGCTGCGCACCCCGCTCGATCCTCGGCTCACGTGGGTGATTTGGACGTTTGCCTGGACGCCGCCGAGCGGCGGCGCGTATCGCATCGTCGCGAGAGCCTACGATGGGAACGGCGTGGTGCAAACGGCGAGCGTCGAACCTCCGTTCCCGAACGGGGCGTCGGGCTACGACAGCACGACGCTGCTCGTCTCGTGATCCGACTTACGCGGTCTTCTTGGCAGAAGGAGCGCGGGCGCCCCAGCCCGCGAGAATCAGACCCACGATCAGGAGGACCACTCCGACCGCCAGCCAGAACGAGCTGCCCGACATCACGGACCCCATCAGGACATCCGCGCCCTGGAGGGTCCAGACGACTCCCACGAGCGCGGCGATCAGGCCGGCGCCCACGAACACGGTTCGCATGGGCGGCCGAGCGGGCCCGGTTCCTTAAGGGTTCGCCCAATTCCCCGGCGCGTCCTCAGCGGAGAAGGGCCGTATCCAGGGTCGTCTCGAGGCCCCAGTCGTACAGGATGTAGTAGTGCTCCTTCCCGGAGGGGGCAGCGACCACGCCGACGAGCCAGGGATCCGCCATGCCCACGGCTTGCCAGACCTCGAGCCGCTCGAAGTGTTCGAGGGCGTGCCGCGCACGGCGGACCGCCTCCGCGGGGAGCGCCTTGGCCCGGTTCAGAGGATGCCGCTTGAAGTTCCAGACGCTCCAGTCCTCCCAGAGGACGGACTTCTTGGGGATTGCGCTCGCCAGCTCCGGCGAGAGGAGGGCCAGATATTCCTTGCGGACCGAGGCGAACACGCGGTCCTCGGAGACCACCGTGATCTCCACCAGGCCCCGGAGCTTCTCCTGAGCCCACGCATCGAACCCAATCTCGGCGCGGCGCGACAGGATCCGCTGAGGCAAGGTAGCGAGAGTCTGTTCCGTGTGCTCCAGGTCCGCGGCGAACGCGGTCGCCATCGCGGCATCGGAGCGATAGACCTCGAGTTTCTCCTGCGCCTCGCGAAGCTCGTCCTGCCAGAGGCGGACCAGGTTGTCATCGCTTTCCACTTCGTCGGACACACGCGTCTGCGCAGCCGCCTCAACGAGCTGCTCCATCAGCCGTGCGCTCAAGTTCCCGCCCCCGAGGATCCTCCCGGAGGGCAGCGGTGCGGGCTGGTTTCGAACGCTCCGCACCTTTCGGACGTGAGTCTCGCTTCCCCCTGGGTATCGACCCCGGCCTACGAGTTAAGCCCGTTATATCCATCGAAAGGCTTTAAAACTTGAGGTAGGCCGAACGACGAGTCCGCTGCGAGGTTTGCGCCCGGAAGCCGTGCGCATGTACGTGTAGCCGGGACGCATTCCGTGGCTCGGTGATCCCATAGTCCAGAAGATCAGCGAGATCGTAGGCGTCTCGCCTCAAAGCTTCGCGAAGGCGGCGGAGAACGCAGTGGCCGAGGCGGGCAAGACGGTGCGCGGGATGAAGTGGGCCCGCGTCTCCGATCTGGAGATGGAGCTCGACGGGCCCAAGGTGAAGTCGTACCGTGCGACCCTGCGAATCTACTTCGACGTAGAGCGCTGAGCCGCCTCAGCCGCCCGTGGTCACGAAGTCCGCGGCCTGCCAGTGGCGGTAGAGCTCCTCGATCTCGTAGGGCGGGGCGTGGCACGACAGATAGACGAGCTTGGTCCGTCCTGTGTTTCGGATGCCGTGAACGCTGCCGGGAGGGAAGTAGACGGCCGTGTGGGCCCCAACAGTTCTGCCTTTCCCACCCTTCCCCGTGGGCACCTCGCCGCGGCCTTCCAGGATATAGTACATCGACTCCACGGTCCGGTGCTCGTGGGGCGGGGTGCTGCCGCCGGGCCGGACCTCGACCACCGTGATCATGAAGCGGCGCGACCCGACGTTCTCCGGGTTGATGACCTGGAACGACCGGCTCTTGTCCCCCTTCAGTGCCTTCGCCTTCCGTAGCTCCACGACCTTCACGGTGCCACCTGCAGCCGAGAACCCGACCGGGGCATTTGGCACTTTCTGTATTGTCCCCTCGGCTCGCAATCATTATATCGCCACCCACTCGTGTTCGCCGGGATGGCGCGGATCGAGGTCATCGCGTACTCCCCGGACAGCTTCGTCGAGGAGACCGAGGTGACCGTGGGCCATTGCCGCGAGCTCGTGGAGAAGTACGCGGTCACTTGGATTAACATCGTGGACCCCGACGGCCGGACCCTGGCGGAACTCGAGACCTTATTCGGCTTCCATCCCCTGGCCCTGGAGGACTCCGCGAAGGTGGACCTGCCGCCCAAGGTGGAAACGTACGACGACGTGGCATTCATCGTGGCCCGTACGATTGTCTGGGCCGAGGAGATCGAGACGGACCAGCTCTCCTTGTTCGTCGGGCCGCGCTTCATCGTGACGGTCCACGACAAGGCGTTCCCCCAGCTCGAGGACGTCCGGATCCGCCTGCGGAAGAAGAACCCGCGCCTCATCAAGGCGGGCTCCGACTTCCTGGCGTACACGATCCTCGACGTGGTCGTGGACTCCTACTTCCCCCATCTCGACCGCTTCCAGGATCTCCTGGACCGCCTCGAGGACGAGATCGTGAAGAATCCCAACGCGACCGCGATCAGCAAAATCCACGACATCCGCGTGGACCTCACCCTGATCCGGAACGCCCTGCGGCCCCAGCGGGACATGTATGGCACCCTGGCCCGCCTCGAGATCCCGACGTTCAAGCGGGAGACCCGGAACTACCTGAGGGACGTGCAGGATCACATGATCCGCGTGCTGGACACCCTGGACACGTACCGCGAGGTGTCCACGAGCCTCCTCGAGGTCGGTGCCACCCTCCAGGCCAACCAGATGAACCAGGTCATCAAGGTCCTCACGGTCCTGTTCACGATCACGATCCCGCTGACCATCGTCACGAGCGCGTTCGGGATGAACGTGGGCTTCCCGGGCTTCAACGCGCCCGAGGGGTTGTACCTGGCCCTCGGTCTGATGTTCGCACCCACGATCGTCCTCACGTACTGGATGTGGCACAAGGGCTGGCTGTGAGTTTCGGTAGCCCGAAATAGGGCCCCCTCCATATCCCCGTGAGGGGATTCCGTTGCCCTGGAAGTACACGGACGACTACTACCGCGAGTATACGCGCACGACCTGGAATGACACGGCGCCGGAATGGAACCGGGTCATGCGCTTTCTGGAGCCATACAGCTTCGACCTCATGAACCGGACGGAGGCCAAGGTCCGCGAACGGATCCTGGACCTCGCCACGGGGCCCGGCGAGCCTGCCTTGTCCCTCGCACGAATCGTGGGACCCGACGGCGCCGTCGTGGGGATTGACCTCTCGGAGAAGATGGTCGAGCTGGCCGCCCAGGTGGGCCGCGAGCGGCGCCTCGCGAACGTAGAGTTCCGCGTCATGGATGCGGAGCACTTGGATTTCCCGGACGCGAGCTTCGATGCCGTGGTCAGTCGGTTCGGCTTCCAGATCTTCACGGAGCCCGAAGCCGTCGCTCGCGAGGCGTATCGGGTGCTTCGGCCCGGGGGCCGCATCGTGGTCGCGGTCTGGAGCACCGCGGACAAGGCGGCCGGGATCCACGTCCTGGTGGGACCCATGCTCGAGTTCGCGGAGCCCGATGAGACGGGCTACATTCCTACGCCCTACGAGCTGGGCGGCCCGGGCGAGATGGCGGCGCTCCTGGAGAAGGTCGGTTTCGACGGAGCTTTCGAGGAGCGACGGACGCACCACTTCATCGTGGCTAGTGAGGATGAATACTTGGAGGCCATGCTCCAAGGCACGCCCATGGGCCACTCGATCCGGGAGGAGGATCCCGCGAGTCAGGCGAAGATCCTCGCCAAGACCCGGGAGAATCTCCAGGCCTGGCGCACGGCGCGGGGGTTCGAGTTACCCTGCGAGTGTGTGATCGTGAGCGCCCGGAAGTGACGGCGTCGGCGCCTCCGATTCTGGGAAACCTTCATGAACAAGTTACTATTTCAATAGTAACATGTCCCACGTAAGCAGAACCGAACTCGCCCTCGTGCTGGTGGCGTTGGCGTTGGGGATGGTGTCCCTGAACGCGGCCCCCGCACGGGCAGCGAATGTGTCCCAGAACCTCTTCGGGTCCTTCGCCAGCGGCTGGGGGACCACGAGCACCTCCGAGACGAACCCCGGCCCGACGTTGACCGTGAACCAGGGAGACAGCGTGACGATCACTCTGACCTCCACGGACGGCTTCACGCACCAGTTCCTGGTCGACTACAACGGGAACGGCATCGCAGATCCCGGGGAGCCCATGTCCGCGGCGTTCAGCACGACCACGACGCTGACCTTCACCGCGAGCCAGTCGGGCACCTTCGCCTACTTGTGCCTGATCCATCCCACCGCGATGAAGGGCACGTTGGTTGTGCAAGGTACCGGGAGCCCCGCCCCCTCCACGAGCCCGAGCGCATCCGGGAGCACCCTGGTCATTGTCGGCGTCCTCGTCGTGGTGGTTGCCGCGGTGGGCATCTCGATACTCGTCCTGCGCCGGCGCCAGTGATTCCTCCGAAACGCCCCGAGCCGCGGGCCTCTCTGCCCCGCGGCTCCTTTCTTTCCAGCGCCCGTCGTCCACCCCGCGATTCTCCCTTTCGTCGGCTTTGCGCGGAAGCCAGCACGTCAGCGGTTTAGGACCCCCGACAAGACTGTGCCTGCCGGTAGCATTCACGTCGGTCGTGGACCCGCCACTCGAGCTTCTACACGCGTCGATGATTATCATTAGGCGGGTGCGCGGTGCCTTCGCGCCCGCGGGTCCGAGCCCGCGGTTGTCCGATTTCTAGGGAGAAACGGACCTCACTAAAGCGTCGTTCTTCCGAGTGTCTTTTCGGTAAGTACGTATCGTTATTCTAGGGTCCGGGGCATTTCAGCGAGATTCTAATGAAGCATACTCGTGGAGCCTTAGTTGGTGTGCTTGTCGCGATGGCGCTGCTTCTGCAGTTGTTCGTCTTACCGGGCGCCGTCACGCAGGAGGCCCGCGCCGCCCCCGTGGAGCTGCACGTCGGGTTCCTGCAGGCCGTAGACTACTTGAACCCGTTCCGCGGGCTCAACGATCCTTCCTACGTCCTCTACGGGATGCTCTACGACTACCTCTTCTCCTTCGACCAGGACGGCAACTTGATCCCCAACGTGGCGCTCAGCGCCTCCTGCGACGCCACGTGCCGCAACTGGACCTATCAGATCCGGAGGGGCGTGACCTGGAACGATCCCTCGAACCCGTCCTCTCACGTCGAGATGACCGCCGCTGATGTGGCCTTCTCCTTCAACTACAACATCCAGAACTTCTTCCAGCTATGGGCCTTCGAGCCGTACGTGAACCGGATCATCCAGTGCCCCGGAGGGCAGACCACGAACTGCGGGGCCGTGGTGACCTCGCCATGGAACGTGACCGTCTACTTCGACCGGCCGTTTGCACCGGGGAAGGTCATGATGTTCCCGATCATCCAGCAGGCCCAGTGGCAGGGGATCTCCGCGGCGCAGGCCCAGAGCCACTTCGACAACCTCAACCCCATCGGGACCGGCCCCTTCATCGCGGACCCCGCCATCGGCACCCAGTGGCAGACGAACCAACCCCTGGTCGTCCACAAGAACCCGAACTACCACCCCGTGGGCAACCACACGGGACCGGTCACCCTGGACACCGTGTACCTGCAGCAATTCGACCAGGAGAACACGTTGGTGGCCGCGGTGTCGGCAGGAACCATCGATCTCGCCAAACTGACCTCCTCGGGATACGGTGCTCTCGGGACAACTGCGAACGTGGGACGGCAGGAAGCCCTCCTGAGCACGGAGTGGTGGAATGAGATCGGATTCACCCAGCTGTCCAACAGCCAGACGAACGGGAAGCTGAACCCGGTGAGGTACGATGAGAAGGTCCGCCGCGCCCTCGCGATGGCGACGAACAAGGACTACATCGTGCAGACCATTTACCAGGGGAAGGGCCAGCGCGGCGACGACATGATGACGCCGGTGTCCGGGGACTGGTACTACGACCCCACTAAGGATGGCTCCAACCTGACCTTCAGCCTTGCGGCGGCGAACGCCCTCCTCGACTCCGCCGGGTACAACGGCCCCCGCGTGGCGAACTCCGCGGTACCCGCGGGCATTCGGACCGCGGCGAGCGACATCACGTTCGTCAACACGAACGGAGAGACGGTGACCGTCCCGGCCGGAACCCAGCTCGTCTTGAACATGGTGACGCGGATCGAGTTCCAGCAGGAAGGCCAGACGGCCCTGTACCTCAAGGCCGAGTGGGCCCGGGTGGGCGTGCTGCTGAACATCAAGAACGAGATGGAGTCCGCGATGAGCACGGACATCTACGCGGGTGCCTTCGAGACGTACATCTGGTACTGGTCCGGCGATCCCGACCCGAACTACCTGATGTCCTGCGAGTCGGGCTACACGTTGGACGGCTGGAACGACAACTACTGGGACAACGCGACGTACAACCAGCTCTACGTGGACTCCCTCGCTGCCCAGGACCACGCCACGCGCTTGTCTCTCGTCCAGCAGGCGGAGGCCCTGCACTACAAGAGCGCCGTCTACATCACGTACATCTACCCATGGGGCGAGTGGGCCTATCGGACGGACCACTTCTCGGGCTGGGGCGACTGGAAGGCGCACCCGTACCGCCAGATTGACGCGTTCTGGGGCGCGAACCCGCTGTTCTTCGATCTCCAGACCGGCGCGCCGCCGCAGGACAACCCACCGACCAAGCCCATCATCGCGGGAGGTTCCACGGTTACGGCGTTCGCGAACGTCGCCGTGGGCTTCTCCGCCACCTCGACGGACCCGGACGCGGGGCAGACGCTCTCTTGGAGCTGGAACTGGGGCAACGGCAACGTCACCATCCACCAGCACCCGACGTCCGTGTCACAGGACACCGCGACGTACGCGTGGCCGACGGCAGGCACCTACACGGTGACCCTGGCCGTCTCCGACGGAACTCTCTCCGCGACATCGGACCCGGTCACGGTGACGGTGCTCGCCTCGACGGGACCCAGAGGTTGGATCAACGGCACGGTCAAGGACACGAGCACCAATCCGATCGTCGGTGCCGCGGTCACGACCGCGCCGGGTGGCTTCCCCGGCGTCTCGGACGCCACCGGCGCGTACTCGGTCTACGCCTCCACGGGCACGTACTCGGTCACCGCGAACAAGACCCTGTACAAACCCGTGACGCAGCCTGGCATTGTGGTGAGCGCCAACCAGACGACGTGGCTCAACTTCACCCTCGCTTCGAACCAGGGATGGATTGTCGGGACCGTGACGAGCTCGGCCGATGGCAGCGCCCTCGTCGGGGCGGCGGTCTATGCCGAAGTGGGCAACACAGCCGTGGGCACGGACGCGACGGACTCCCAAGGCCGCTACAACATCTCGGTGACTCCCGGGACGTACACGGTGAATGCGACCGCGACCGGCTACCGTGCAAAATCAACAACGGGCGTGGTGGTGCCTGCCGGAGCCGCAACGACGGTGAACCTGGCGCTCGACCCCATCGTCGTCCCGCCGCAGGGCCTGTCGACCCTCATGGTGGTGGCCCTCGTCCTCGTGGTGGTTGCCGCGGCCGCGGTCCTGATCTTCCTCATGATGCGGCGTAGGAAGAAGAAGGAGGAACAGGGCCGCGTCGAGCTTCCGCCGTGAGCGGTTGGAGGTGGGCCACGCGAACCCGGGAGGTCGGTGAGGAGGCAGCGACGTGAACTTACGAAGGTTCCTGCTCCGTAAGCTCGTCTACGTCGTGCTTACCGTGTTCCTCATCGCCTCCCTCAATTTCTTCCTCTTCCAGGTATTACCAGGGGACCCGACGCGTGTCCTGCTGCCGAAGGGCTGCGGCGGATCCAACGTGACCGCGTGCGACCTGCGCAATGAACTCAAGGCGGAATGGGGTCTCGACCAGCCCGTCTTCAACCGATACATCATCTACATGACGAATTTGCTAAAAGGAGACCTCGGCAAGTCGATTACGTACAGGCCGGGCATGCCCGTCGCGGACGTCATCGCGCCCCGGCTGGCCATCACGCTCCTCATCGTGGGAATCGCGACGGTGATCGCCCTCTGGCTGGGCATCATTCTAGGCCGCATCTCAGGATGGCGTCGCGGCCGTGCCGCAGACGTCGCGATCACCATGGGGACCCTGCTCGGGTATTCCATGCCCGCCTTCTGGGTGGGACTCTTGCTCCTCTTCTACTTCGGCGTCGCGTTGCCCGTGTTCCCCGTCTCCGGGTACCACTCGGCCAACTGGGCCACCATGGATCCGCTCACACAGGTGGGCGACATGGCGTGGCACTTGGTCCTCCCGATCATGACGTTCGTGATCACGAACATCGCCTGGTTCTCCCTGACCCTGCGGAACTCTCTGACGGACGTTCTCCCGGAAGACTACATGGTCACGGCGGACGCGAAAGGCCTTACGGAACAGCAGCAGCTGCGGCGGCACGCCTTGCCAAACGCCCGGCTACCGTTGGTGACCGCAGCGGCTCTCTACTTCGGATGGGTGGTGAGCGGCGCCATCGTGATCGAGCAGATCTTCGAAATCGAGGGCCTCGGGCGGCTCGAGTGGGTCGCGACCGTCGATCTGGATTTCCAGCTCATGTCGGGGATCTTCCTGATCGCCACGCTGGGCGTGGTGGTGGCCAACGCGATCGCGGATGTTCTCTACGTCCTGCTCGACCCGCGGATCCGGGAGGCTTGAGCCCTTGTCTACCGGTGAGGGGTCGCTGGACAACTACGCCATATTCCGGGAGCGCTTGCTGAGCGACCTCTCACGTTTCCGGAAGTTCCTCCGACAGGTAATGCGCAACAAACTCGCATTCGCAGGACTCATCATCATCCTGTTCTTCGTGATTCTGTCCTTGTCCGCGCCGATCATCGCGGGACCCTATCCGTCCCAGTTCGACAGGACCACCGTCGAGCTCCCGCCCTCGAGCGAGCATCCCTTGGGCACGGACTGGCAGGGTTACGACACGTTCACGCTCCTGATGTACGGGGGGCAGGTCTCTCTCCTGATCGCCTTCACCGCATCGGCGGTAGCCATGCTCGTCGGCACGGGGGTCGGGCTCACCGCCGGTTACTACGGGAAGATGACGGACCAGGTCCTCGCCCGGGCCACGGACTTCTTTCTCGTGATCCCGTGGCTTCCGTTCGCACTCGTGCTCATGTCCATCATGGGCCCTTCCATGGGAACGATGATCGCCGCGATCGCGTTGGTGAGTTGGCCGACCACGGCGCGGGTCATCCGCTCTCAGGTGATGACGATCAAGCAGCGGATGTTCATCACCCGCTCCCGCGCTGTCGGCGCAGGCAGCCCCCACATCATACGGAAGCACATCCTGCCCAATGTGATGCCCCTCGTGTGGGCCGAGGCCGTCCTGACGATCTCGGGGGCCGTATTCACGGAAGCGTTCCTCTCGTTCTTCGGACTAGGCCCGAAGGACAGCCCGATCTTCAGCTGGGGGACCATGGTCAACCAGTCCTACGAGGACCTCGGATTGCTCAGCGGGCGGTGGTGGTACTTCGGGCCTCCCGGGATCTTCATCACGCTGGTCGTTCTGGGCTTCGCCATGCTCGGCTATGGGCTTGAAGAAATCTTGAATCCGGCCCTCCGACGGCGGTGACGGCAACCGCGGAGTCAGGTCAGGCGGACACGGGCTCCGCGTGGGCAAGTTCCCAGATGCGCCGGTGCACGTCGCGATCCAGGGGCGGCACCGCGTGCGTCTCGAGGACTTCGCGGACCCGCGAGCGAGCGCGCTCCCGGACCCGTATCTCCGCGGGCCTGCCCTCGACGTAGCCCTCCCGCAATACGAGCTTGGAGGACCAGAGCGCGTCCCGGAAGTGGGTCAGGGTGTGCCTCTCCTTCAGGTAGTTGCCAGCCGGTCCGACGCGAAGGAGCATGTCAAGGTGGAGCGTCTCGGGTCGCACGTCCACTGGCAGCATCACGCTTCGGATGTACGAAACAATCTCGGCAGCCAGCACGAGCTGCTCGAGGCTCATCGTGCTGTCCGTGTCCAGGCCGCCGATCCCGGAGACCGTATCGGGACCTGCCATCATGGCCGCGAGGCCGGTACCCATCTTCTCCATGGCGGCCTGGAACCCCGGCGTGTCCGCGTCTGACGCCAAGGACGCGACCAGGGATGGCAGCCGGTAGTGGCGTGCGAGCTCGGCGCCTGCGGCGCTCAGGATGGCCATCTCCGGGGAACCCGCCCCGAAGGAACCCGACCTCATGTCGATTGGACCCGAGGCGATGCTCCAGAAGATCGGTGCCCCGGGCGCCGCGGCTTGGGATAGCGCGACGGATGCCAGGATCTCCGCGTTGCTGACGACGAGCGCGGAGGCCCGGTCCACCGGACTGCTGCCACCCATGAGGACCATGGACATGGGTGCCACGGGGACGCCCGCCTTGCCGAATTCCATGAGAGCCTCCGAAGAGCCTTCCTCGAGGATGAGGGGACTGACGGGGCACTGGATCGACGAGACCAGGGGACGCTTCCGCACCTCTTCTGCTCCTCCCTGGATCGTCTCGGCCATCCCGATGATTGCCCGGGCCTCTTGGGCCGAGAGGGCTTCGTGCTGGATGTGCTTCGTCGTGTGGCTCAGCGCCGTCGCGGCCTCCACGAGGTCGTGAATCTCGTTCGGTACGTCTCCCGCGACGGACATGGGCCACTGGTAGTCTAGGACGTCCAAGCTGTCGGCCACTCGCGTGAGTGCCGCGAGATCCTTCGCCGTGCTCGGCCTGCGCTCTCCCGTCTCGAAGTCGAGGACGTTCACGCCGCATCCGTCCGTCGCCATGTGGACCCGCCCGTCAGGGACTCGCAGGTCACGCTTCCCGTCCCGCGAGCCCAACCGGATCTCGCGGGGTGCCGTCCCCAGGGCTCGCTCGAGCGCCTTGTCGGGGATCCGCATGCGAGGTCCGTTGCCTACGGCTTCCGCGCCGAGTGACGCGAGCGCTTGCCGCGAACGAGGGCTGTGTACGTCCACGCCCGACTCCGCGAGAAGGGTCCGGGTGGCCTGGTCGATCGCCTCAAGGTCTGCGGGATCCAGAACGCGCAGTCGGGGGTAGGGCATGGCCTCACCGCGACGGGAAGCGCTAGCGGGGGTTTCTCCTTTTCCGAAATACCGAACCTCTCGAAGATAAGGGTGCCCTCAACGGATTCACGAAGGCGGGGGAACGGGGCCCGGAGACGCGTCAATACCCTGCCTGACGCTGATGTCATTGGGGCTTCGAACTGTACCGTCCATACATTGATAAAGGCACCTCCGCCCTCCCATGAATAGGACCGCTGCGGTGTCTTCTTGGCGCTGCTCACTGTGAAGGGGCTCAAGACCTACTTCAAGACCATGGAGGGTACCGTCCGCGCGGTGGACGGCGTGGATTTCTCCCTTGGTGAAGGCGAGTCCCTCGGGCTCGCGGGGGAGAGCGGCTGTGGCAAGACGACCGCGGCCCTGTCCATCATGCGGCTGCTCCCCAAGAACGGCAAGATCGTGGAGGGATCGATTGACTACCGCGGGTACAACCTCGCGACGATCGACGACGCGCACCTGCGCGGCATCCGATGGCGCCACATCTCCATTATCTTCCAGGGCGCGATGAACGCCCTGAACCCCGTGAAGCGGGTGGGCGACCAGATTGCGGAGCCCATCATTCTTCACGAGAAGGTGGACGAAGAGGTCGCGGCCAAGCGTGTCGGGGAGCTTCTCGAGCTCGTCGGCATCCACAAGGACCGCGCGCGGGAGTATCCCCATGAGTTCTCCGGCGGCATGCGGCAGCGCGTGATGATCGCCATGGCCCTCGCCTGCAACCCGAAGGTCGTCATCGCGGACGAGCCCGTGACCGCGCTGGACGTGATGATCCAGGCGCAGATCCTCGAGTTGCTCGAGCGGCTCAAGCGGGAGCTCGGTCTCTCCATGATCCTGATCTCCCACGACCTCTCCGTGATGGCGGAGACCTGCGACTCCATGGCGATCATGTACGCAGGGAAGATCGTGGAGACAGGCTCGGTAGACGACGTCTTCGAGCACCCCAACCACCCGTACACGAAGGACCTCATCGCCGCGTTTCCAGACATCGAAGGGCCTCAGATTCTGCCCGCGTACATCCCCGGGTTGCTCCCGAGTCTCATCGATCCCCCGAAGGGCTGCCGCTTCCACCCGCGATGCAAGCGGTCCTGGTCGAAGTGCGTGGAGCTGGATCCCGGCCTCGACTCGATCGGCAACGGGCACCGGTCTGCATGTCACTTGAACACGGCGTCGCCGGCACCCGCGGGGGCATGACCGTGGAAGCGTCCCGAACCCCCTTTGTCGTCCTCCGGGACTTCCAGGTGTGGTTCGAGAAGCGGAGCGCATTCCTGGCCGCGCTTCGCCGCGGGGAACCGGAGTTCGTGCGTGCCGTGGACGGCATCAACCTGGACATCGGGAAAGGGGAGATCTACTGCCTCGTAGGCGAGAGCGGCTGCGGCAAGACCACGACGGGCATGGGGATACTCCAGCTCGTCGAGCCCACGGGAGGTGATGTCTTCGTCAACGCGACCCGGGAGACCCTGGATGCCTACCAGGACGCGAAGTCCGGGGGGCATGGGGACGCTCTGGATGAACTCCGCCGTCGCCACTCCTTGACGTACCGGGAGAAGATTGAGTGGGAGCCGTTCGACACCGTGGTCTTCGCGCTGTTCGCACTTCTCGGAGCCCTGGCAGGCGCCTGGGCGGCCGCCCTCGTGGGAATCGCCCTGGATGGCATCGGGGCGGCAGGGTTGGAGTTCCTCGGTGGCATTCCGTTGGGGGCGGTCGTCGGTCTCGCGGGGACCCTGCCGATCCTGAAGCGGCACCGGAAGCTCCCGGTCGTCCTGGCAGGTGTCGGCGCGGTCTCCGCCGTCCTTGGATTATTCCTATGGCCGTTCCTCCAGGGCTTCCTGTATCCGGTGCCCGGGGCCCTGGTCGACTACGTGGTAGCCAAGCTCCAGGGCGCCTTGATCACGGCGGCGCTCGAGCCGATCTTCGGGGCCATCGTGGCCTGGGAGACCGCGCGCGTCATGAGCGAGATCTGGTCCCGTCGCCAAGGGATCTTCACCAGTCGCCTGCGGATGAAGAAGATGCGGAAGAATCTCCAGATCATCTTCCAGGACCCGTACGAGTCCCTGAACCCTCGGCAGACCGTCTATGACATTGTCGCAGAACCCCTCCAGGTGAACCACATCACGCGCGGCCGCGCGGAGACCGCGGAACGCGTGCAGCGCGCCCTCAACGACGCGGGCCTCCGACCCCCGCAGGACTTCCTCGTGCGCTACCCCCACGAGCTGAGCGGCGGCCAGCGACAGAGGCTCTCCATTGCAGCCACCCTGGTCCTCGACCCCGACTTCATCGTGGCAGACGAGCCCGTCTCCATGCTCGACGTCTCCATCCGCACGGAGATCATCGAGCTCTTGCTCCAGCTGCGCAAGGAGAAGGGGCTCACGTACCTGTTCATCACGCACGACCTCTCGCTGGCCTACGTGATCGCGGACCGGATCGGGGTCATGTACCTGGGGAAGATTGTGGAGGAGGGGCCCACGCGGGAGCTGATCCGGAATCCCCGGCACCCGTACACGAAGGCCCTCATCTCCGTCGTGCCCATCCCGCACCCGCAGAAGCGGCACAAGCGGATGATCCTCCACGGGGAACGGCCCGACCCCTCGGACATCCCGCCGGGCTGCCGATTCCATCCGCGCTGCCCCGTGGCCCTCGCACGGTGCGGCTGGACCTCCGAGGAGCTCCTGACCGACCTCCAGGAGCTCGCGGGCACGGGCCCCATGGCCAAGCCCCTGCGACGCGTCAAGTTGGATTCCGAGCGCTCCATGATCCTGCCGACGGGTGCCGCCGACTTGGAGGCGTGGATTCGCCAGCAGATGGCCACGTCTGCGGAGGAGTACCGCGCCCTCTTGGCCGTCCAGGGCTTCGAGGATGCCGCGGGCGCGCGGCGGCTCGTCCTTCACGGATACGAGCAACCTGAACTCCGGGTCGTGGAGTCCGGGGTGAAGGTGGCCTGCCATCTGTTCTCGGAGCCTGCCGCGCCGGTCGTGGCGTCGCCGGCCGCGCCTCCGGCCGAGCCCGCGCCCCTCGTCGAGGCGTGAGCGCGGCAGGGGCGTTCCGAATCACGCAACCTCAAATGCGGGATGGTGGTTTCGCTTTGTGGGTTGGGCGACGTTTTGGGGGACTCCGTGGAACCGCCCGTCTCGATCCCGGACCGCTTCAACGCAGCCCGCTTCTTCGTGGACCGCCATGTGGCGGAAGGCCACAGCGACCGCGTGGCCATCCTCGCCAACGGTCGCCAGGTCACGTACGGCGGCCTCGCCGGTTCCGTGAACCGGGTGGGGAATGCCCTCCTCGGGTTGGGCGTCGGCCGTGGGCATCGCGTCCTGCTGGTCCTGCTCGACGGCCCCGAGTTCGTGGCCTCCTTCTTCGGGGCAATCAAGATCGGGGCCGTGCCGGTGCCCGTGAACACGATGATGCGGACGGGAGACTTCCGATACTTCCTGGACGACAGCCAGGCCCCGGTGGCCATCGTATCCGGCTCCCTCCTCGCGGAGGTGGGGAACGCCCTCTCGGGCTCAGTCCATCTCCGGAATACCGTCGTCGTGGGCGAAGCCTCGGGTTCACAGCTCGTGTTTGATGACTGGATTGCCTCGGCTTCTGCACACTTGGAGGCGGCCGACACTTCGCGGGACGACATGGCCTTCTGGCTCTATTCGTCGGGCTCCACGGGATTCCCCAAAGGCGCCGTGCACCGGCAGCGGGATATGCTCGTCTGCTCCGAGACGTACGCGACCCGCGTGCTCGGAGTCCACGAAGGCGATCGCTGCTTCTCCGCCGCGAAACTCTTCTTCGCCTACGGGCTCGGCAACGCGATGTACTTTCCTTTGCGGGTGGGTGCGCAGTCGGTACTCATCCCCGGGCGACCCACCCCGGAGGTCGTCTTCCGGACGATCCATGAGACTCGTCCGACCCTGTTCTTCGGGGTACCCACGCTCTACGCCTCCATGCTTCAGGTGGGTGACGCCGCAGACCGGTATGACCTATCGTCGCTCCGTCTCTGCGTCTCCGCGGGGGAGTCGCTGCCCGCCGACCTCTTTCGCCGGTGGAAGGAGCGGTTCGGCGTGGAGATTCTGGACGGCATCGGGACCACGGAGATCCTCCATATTTTCCTCTCGAACCGCGCCGGTCAGGTGCGACCCGGTTCCAGCGGAGCGCCGGTTCCTGGATACGAGGCCCTCATCACGGACGACTACGGCGAGCCCGTGAGAGCCGGTGAAGTGGGGAATCTGCGCGTGAAGGGGGCCTCCACGATGGCGTACTACTGGAACCAGCCGGAGAAGACCTCGTCGGTCCTCCAGGGAGATTGGATCATCACCGGGGACAAGTACTACGCCGACTCGGAGGGCATCTACTGGTACTGCGGCCGCGCGGACGACATGCTCAAGGTAGGCGGCATCTGGGTTTCGCCCGTGGAGATCGAGAACACCTTGGTCGCCCATCCTGCGGTCCTGGAGGCGGCGGTCATCGGGAAATCCGATGCCGACGAGCTCGTGAAGCCCAAGGCCTTCGTGGTCCTCCGCGATTCCGGGATGGCGAGCCCCTCGTTGGTCGCTGAGCTCCAAGCCTTCGTCAAGGAGCGAACCGCGCCGTACAAGTATCCCCGGTGGGTCGAGTTCGTGCCAGACCTCCCGAAGACGGCGACCGGGAAGCTGCAAAGGTTTCGCCTGCGAGAGCGAGAGGCAGCCTCGGCGGGTCCTCGGCAAAAGCTATAAAGACCGCGGCAGAGGTGGGTCATCCGGGGAGCCGGGTGGATCAGGCAGG
>JAWOML010000071.1:0-28748 GCA_033852515.1 Thermoplasmata archaeon
GAGAGCCCCGCGCGGAACCCCGCCTTCGACGTGACCCCAGCGAGGTACATCACGGGGATCATCACGGAGAAAGGGATCGCGCGGCCTTCGGAGCTGCGGCGGCTCGGAAAGGCGCCCGTGCCGCGGAAGAAAGCGAAGGCCTCGAAGGGACGCCGCTAACGCAAATATCCTTTTAGGCCCTTCCGCGCTTGCCCGAGCGATGCTTCTCCAGACGACGTGGTTCGGTTCTTTCCTCCTCGATGAGGGGAAGGTCGTCGAGCAACGTCTCTTCCCGAAGGACGCCAAGGCGCTCGCGGACCGCCTGGCGATCGTCGAGGACTGGAAGGTCCTCGCGGAGGAACGGGAGCTCATGGCCCGCGTGGCCGAGGTCTTCGTCACGGAGCCGCGGCTCGAGCGCGCGGGCGGGCGGTTCACCTCGGAGCGGGCGCCATTCCTGGATCCCGTGTCGTTCGGTTTCGATCCGACCCTGCTCCACGCGGCCATGGTGGACCTCGCCAAGCGCCGCATGCGCAAGGCCATCCGGACCGAGGACCACCTGCGGCAGGCCGTCGCGGCGGTGGACGACCTCCTGGAGGAGGAGAACACGCTCGTGGAACGAATCCGGGAGTGGTATGGCCTGCACTTCCCCGAACTCGCGAAGATGGTAGACGAGACGGACTACCTGGAGCTCGTGGCCCAGCACGGCCGCCGAGAGAACCTGCCTCTGGATGCGCGGGAGAGTGTGGGCGCGGAGCTCGGCGAGCCGGAGGAACGGGAGATCCGCGGCATGGCGAAGCTCGCGCAGTCCCTCGCGACCCAACGGGCGGAGGTCGAGGGGTATGTGGAGCGGACGGTCCGCAGCATCGCGCCCAACGTCTCCGAGCTGGCGGGCCCCATGATCGCCGCCCGCCTCGTGACCCTCGCAGGGAGCGTGGAGGACCTCGCGCGCTACCCCGCCGGCACCGTCCAACTTCTCGGTGCGGAACGCGCCCTGTTCCGGCACCTGAAAAGCGGCTCCCGGCCGCCCAAGCACGGCGTCCTCTTCCAGCATCCGCTCATCCACCGCGCACCCCCTTGGCAGCGAGGCGCGTTGGCGCGCGCCTTCGCGGGGCGAGTCGTCATGGCCGCTCGCGCCGATGCCTACACGCACCGGCACATCGCGCCGGAGCTCCAGGCAAATCTGGACCGCACCGTGGCAGAGATCCGCCGACGGAAGGAAGACAAACCGGTGCGGCGCGCACCGCGGCCTTCGACCCATGCGCAGGCTCGGCGAAGGCGCTGAGGAAAGGCTTTAATGGGCCGGCCGCATCGGCCCGGGTGGAATCGCCATGTCGTGGGAACAGGCCGAGATGCGGGAACTCAAGGTGAACCGCTATGTGGTCATCGACGAGGAACCGTGCAAGATCATCAGCATCCAGTTCTCCAAACCCGGGAAGCATGGCGAAGCCAAGGCGAGGCTCGAGGCCATCGGTATCTTCGACGGGCAGAAGCGGTCGGTCGTCCACCCCGTGACCCACAAGGTCCGCGTCCCGATGATCGACAAGCGCAAGGCCCAGGTCCTCTCCATCCACGAGAACAAGGCGCAGCTCATGGACCTCGAGAACTACGAGACGTTCGAGCTCGAGATCCCCGAGGAGCTCCGCGGCAGCCTCCAGGCCGGCCAGGAACAAATGTACATCGAGACCCTGGGCCGCCGCAAGTTGCAGACCGTCTGAGTCCCGCGGGGCTCAAATAATCCCACGGAGTTCCCGGACCTCATGGCGGCGGTCCGCTTCGCCGACGCGCATGCGAAGCCGGAGGACGCGAAGATCGCCCTCTTCGGCGTCCCCTACGACCGCACCTGCTCGTTCCGCGGCGGAAGCCGCTACGCGCCTCGGGCCATCCGGCAGGCGTCCTACAACTTCGAGTCCTACATGATGGACCACGGCCACAGCCTGCGCGACATCCCCCTCGTCGACCTGGGGGACACGCCCTCGTTCGGCCCTTCCTCGGAGATGGTCGCGGGCGTCTCCAAAATGACCGCGGACGCAATCAAGCACGGCCGCGTGCCCATAGTCCTCGGAGGGGAGCACAGCCTCGCGCCCGCGGTGGTCAGGGCGCTTCCGAAGGACGTGGCCGTGCTGGGCATCGACGCCCACCTGGACTTCCGCGACTCCTACTTGGACGACAAATGGTCCCATGCCTGCTCCGCGCGGCGCTGCGCAGACCACGTCGGCGTGGAGCACGTGGTGTACACGGGCGTCCGGTCGTTTGGCGAGGAGGAGCGGGAGGACCTTGCCCGGCTGGGGCTCGCGTTCATCAGCGTCTACGACGTCCACGAGTCCGGCATCGCGAAGGCCGTGGAGCGCGCCCTGAAGGAGGTGGACCGCGACCAGGTCTATCTGACGATCGACATGGACGGCGTCGATCCCGCCTATGCACCCGGGGTGGGGAACCCGGAGCCCTTCGGGCTGGCGCCCCTCCAGGTGAAGAAGCTCCTGAACATCCTGGCCCCGCACCTAATCGGCATGGACCTGAACGAGGTCAGCCCCGCATGGGACTTCGGGCAAACGTCGCTCCTGGCCGCGCGCCTCGTGCGCGAGGCGATCATGGCCATCGCGGAGGCTCACTCCTGGGTCTAGCGGTACCCGGGGATCTCCTTCTTCTTCTGCCAGATCGCGTCGAGATCGTACTTCTTCAGTTCCCCGTCGAACTTGCGGTCTAGGTCCGCCTTGGCCTGCTCGAGCTGGACCAGGTCCTCGGAATCCCGGAGCTTCGCGCGAAGGCCGTCGATCTCCTTCACGAGGCCCGCATCGAACTCCACGCCGTTCAGGGCGAGGATGGACAGGGTGTTCTTCATCACGTCGAGCTCCAGCCGGATGCGGTCTTTCGTGCCCGCGTCGAGCACGCGCTTGTTCACCGTAGCTAGGAGCTCGCGATGCTGCTTCAGGGCGGTCAGGATGTTCTCGATCCGGTCCGCGGTCTTCAAGAGGTAGTCCTCGAGCCGGACCACGGAATCCTGGAGTTCGCGGATCACGCCCCGGTCCCCCTTCCGGGCGGTCTCCCCGAGACGCAAGGCCTCGAAGACGACGTCCTGCCTCCGCCCCTGGGCCACCGCAGCCTTGGAGAGGACTCGGAGCCGCGTCTCCTGGTCCCGGAGCATCCGGTCCATGGCGCGGAGCTGCCGCCGCAACGCAGCGACCTCCTCATCCAGGGAACGGGCGGATCCTCGGACGCGGCCCTCCGAGCGCGCCATCGCGCGCGGGAACGGGGGGCGCCGATAAGAAGGTACGCCCCAAGGGTCATCTTGGATCTGAGGAAAAAGGCGCGACGAGCCCTGCCGCCTGGCGCGCCGCCTGCTTGAACTCCCTCCCCCACCTTCTCTCTGGCGCAGGTCCGGCCCGCGGACCCGCGCGTCCTACCGCACCCGCGGCGGCGCGCGACCGGGCGGCTTCCAGGGCTCGTCCCAACCCGTGAGAGAAAGTGACACGAGAGGCGATATACCTTTCGCCGCGGCCCGTCAGGCCACGCGCGCGCACGAACGTTTATGTGGATTTGACCCATCGGTCGGTCTCGAGGTGCGGCGTGGGCGCAGGATGGCAGGGCCCCCTGAACCGGCTTGACCCGTTCGCGTGGGAGATCCCACAGTCCTACAAGCCCGCCATGCGCACAAGCGGCGTAATCTTCCTCGACGAGCCCATGATCGCTCAGCTGCGCCAGGACCAGGCCGCGGAGCAGGTCGCCAACGTGGCCACCATGCCCGGCATCGTGGGGCGGGCTCTGGCAATGCCCGACATCCACTGGGGGTACGGATTCCCCATTGGTGGCGTCGCGGCGTTCGACCACGATGCGGGTGTGATCTCTCCGGGCGGGATCGGGTACGACATCAACTGCGGGGTCCGGCTGCTTCGGACGGATCTGACCGAGGCCGAGGTGCGCCCCAAGATCCGTGAGCTCGTGGACGGTATGTTCCACAACGTGCCTAGTGGCGTCGGCGAGGGCGGCCTCGTGAAGGTCTCCCGCCAGGACCTCGCCCGTCTGACGACGGAGGGCGTCGCGTGGTCCGTGGACAAGGGCTATGCATGGCCCGAGGACCCGCTCCACATCGAGGCGAACGGGCACCTCGGGGATGCGTCGTTCGATAAGGTGAGCGACCGCGCGATCTCTCGCGGCAAGGACCAGGTGGGCAGCCTAGGTTCGGGCAACCACTTCCTCGAAGTGCAGAAGGTGGATCGGATCCTGGACGAGGCGGCAGCCAAGGCGCTCGGGATCGAAGGCGTCGGTCAGGTGTGCGTCATGATCCACACGGGCTCGCGGGGGTTCGGCCACCAGATCGCCACGGACTACATCGCGACCTGCGAGGGCGTCGTGAAGCGCGAGAAGATCGGGCTTCCGGACCTGCAACTGGCCTGCGCGCCGGTCCACTCCAAAGAGGGGCAGGACTATTGGGCCGCCATGTGCTGCGGGGCGAACTTCGCATGGAACAACCGCCAACTGATTACCCATGGCGTGCGGGAGGCCTTCGCGAAGACCTTCGGCCGTTCCGCGGAGGACCTCGGCGTCCGCATCGTCTACGATGTATGCCACAACATCGGCAAGGTCGAGGACCACGATGTGGACGGACGCCGCCGCAAGGTTGTCGTGCACCGCAAAGGGGCGACGCGCGCCTTCCCCGCGGGCCATCCGGAGACCCCCTCGGAGTACGCGGGCGTGGGCCAGCCCGTGCTGATCCCGGGCGACATGGGCACCTGCTCCTTCGTCCTCGTGGGCCTGCCGAGCGCCATGACGCGTTCCTTCGGCTCCAGCTGCCACGGTGCGGGACGGCTCATGTCCCGCGCCGCCGCGACTCGCACGTACCGCGCGAACGAGGTGGTCCGGAGCCTGGCGGACCGCGGAATCTACATCCACGCCGCGACGAAGGCCGGGATCGTCGAGGAGGCTCCGGGCGCCTACAAGAACGTGGAGGACGTCGTCCGGGTGGCCGAGGGCGCGGGGCTCACGAAGATCGTGGCCCGGATGGTCCCGCTCGGAGTCGTCAAAGGATGAGGCTCGCCCTGAAACCCCTCGGTCCGGTGCCTCCCGAGGTGCTCGAGCATCTACGGAACGACCTGCGGGACTTCGACGAGGTCTTCGTAGCCCCGGTCGCGCCTCTCCCGGCCGCGGACTACGACCCGGAGCGGGGCCAACGCAGAGCCTCGAGCCTCTTCCCCGCATGCCTCGCGGAATCCGGAGCCCGCGTCCTCGGGGTGACCGAAGCGGACCTCTACGAGGTCGGCCTGAACTTCGTGTTCGGGTATTCGCAACCCGGGGGCCGCGCCGCGGTGATCTCCCTTGCCCGCCTGCATGACCCCGACCCTCGCCGGTTCCTGGAGCGATGCGTGAAGGAAGCCGTCCACGAGATCGGGCACACGTTGGGTCTCGGCCACGACGAGGACCATGCGCGATGCGTCATGAAGTTCTCCCACAACCTGGAAGAAACGGACCGGAAGGGAACCGAGTACTGCTCCTCCTGTCGGAGCCGGGTGGCCCTCACCTTGAGCCGCCTACGAACGTGAAGTCCGCGGAGGCATCGAATCCGTCCGGGCACTGTCGCGGCAGCTCCCGCTCCAGGAAGGCCACCCCCCGCTCGAACTCCCCCGGAGGCAGGAGGTCGAGCGTGGAGATGTACTTCCGCCGCACCCGCTCGATCTCCTGGTCCACGGGGACCACGCGGCGGTAGTGCCTGACCTCGCTGGACACTTGCGAGAATCCTGCGGTGCGGAGGGCGGCGACAATGGCCGGGATGGGAGGGAACCGCGCGCGGTCGATGGCCAGGAGGCTGGGAAACGCCTGATCCAGGAGACCCAGGGTCCGTGTGGACATGTCCGACGTCGCGACCGAGACGCGGCGGGAGACGCGGGCCACCTCGGCCAGCGCGTGGGGCATGTCCGCGAGCTGATGGAGGACCATGACCAAGAGCGTCACGTCGAACGAGTCTCGACGAAACGGCAGCGCATGGGCGTCCGCACGCACCCGGGGAAAGCCTCCCTTGTCCCTGGCGCGGGACAGCATGTCCAGGGACGCGTCCGCGGCCACCACGGAGCCCCGCTCGGCCGCGAGCCGCGAGAAACGGCCGGTCCCGGCGCCGAGGTCCAGGATGCGATCGCCACGTCGCAGTCGTCCGGCTGCGACCAGGCCGGGAAACCAGTATTCGCGGTCCATGGTCCCGCTCCCGCGGACTGCGTCGTAGTCCGCCGCGAGCTTCGCATAGTCCACGGGCACGAAACGCGGAAGAACGGCTCCGAGATATCAGGATGTCGAGGCAACCATGACAATCGCGGAGTTCAGCATCGCTCCCACGGGGAAGGACGTGAGCGTCTCGAAGTACGTGGCTCGGTGCCTGGAACTCGTGGACCGGAGCGGCTTGGCCTACAAGCTGAACCCCATGGGGACCGTGGTCGAGGGACCCTTCGACGAGGTCTTCGCACTCATCGCGTCGTGCCACAAGGCGGTGGCCCACGACTGCGAGCGGGTCTCCACGATCATCAAAATCGACGACCGGAAAGGCGCAACGCATCAGATCGAGGAGAAGGTCACCAAGGTGGAACGGCTCGTAGGCAGGAAACTGCGCACCTAGGGACCTGCCGCGACCCTCGGACAACGTTTAACTAGATACGCTCGGATGCGCGCCCGATGATCTCGGCCACGGAGATGCGGGTCATCGACCGAAACGCGCAGCACTTTGGGGTGTCCATCCTCGACCTCATGGAGAACGCGGGGAAGGCCGTGGCGGACGCCGCCCGTCGAGACTTCTCCGCCGCGGGCAAGAAGGTCCTCGTGGTCTGCGGGACGGGCAACAACGGTGGCGACGGGTTCGTCGCCGCGCGACTCCTTGCAGACGAGGCTCAGGTCACAATCCTCTTGGCCCGGTCCCCGGACCAGATCGCCACTCCGGAAGCCCGTACGAACTTCACTCGCCTGAAGAGCGCGCGGGTCCTCGAGGGCCTGGACCGAAGCGAGGGAGCCATGGCCGACGCGGATGTGATCGTCGACGCCCTCCTGGGAATCGGCGCATCCGGCGAGCTCCGCGAGCCGTACGCGACCCTGATCCGGGAGATGAACGCCTCCGGGAAGCCCATCCTCAGCGTGGATGTCCCGAGCGGTCTCGGCGCGACCCCAACGGTCATGCCCAAGGTCACCGTGTCCATGTTCGACGCGAAGGAAGGAATGACCTCGCAGAACTCGGGGACCATCAGGATCGCAGACATCGGGATTCCTGCCCAGGTTGCGCGGACCATCGGCCCGGGGGAGTTCCTCCTGTTCCCGCGGCCCAAGACGGAGAGCCACAAGGGCCAGAACGGGAGCCTCCTCATCGTCTCCGGCGGTCCGTTCACGGGAGCCCCCGCCCTCGTGGCCATGGGCGCCCTGGGCATGGGCGCGGACCTAGTGCACATTGCGACCCCCGCCCTCGCGGCCCAAGTCGTCGCGGGCTACTCCCCCAACTTCATCGTCCATCCGCTGGTCGGCCATCGCCTCCTGCGCGAGGATGTGGAGATCATCGTCGAGCTGTCGGCCAAGGCGGACGCGCTGGCGATCGGCCCCGGCCTGGGCGACTCGCCGGGCACTCTGGAGAGCATCCGGGCCATCATCAAGGCCGTGGACAAGCCCACGGTCTTCGACGCGGACGCCATCCGGGCCGTCGGCCAGGACACCACGGTTCTCGCCAAGAGGAGGGCGGTCGCGACGCCCCATGCCCGGGAGTTCGTCGCCCTGACGGGGAAGATGCTCCCCGACGGCCTCGAGGAGAGGGCCAAGATGGTCCAAGAGGCGGCCCGGAGTCTCGGGATCACGATTCTCCTCAAGGGTCACGTGGACATCGTGAGCGACGGCACCCGGACCAAGCTCAACTACACGGGGAATCCCGGCATGACGGTCGGCGGCACGGGCGACGTCCTCTGCGGTGCGGTAGGCGGTCTCCTCTGCAAGGGCGTCGAGCCATACGATGCGGCCCGGCTGGGCGCCTTCTCCAACGGGTACGCGGGGGACCTCGCGTTCAAGGTGAAGAGCTACGGCCTCACCGCGACGGACGTCGCGGATCACCTGGGCCGCGTCCTCGCCGAGTTCGTGGACTGATCGGGGTCAGTGGGTCCCCGGAGGAAAGATGAACTGCCGGGCCTGCCAGTACGCCGGCTCGAGGTACCGCAGCAGGTCCGGGTTGTGGCCCCGCTGCACGCTCGAGTGGTATGCGTATAGATAGAGTGGAATAATATTCAGGAGTGGAGATAGAATTTCATCTACGGGTGGAACTGCAAACACGGTGTCCGCGAGGCGTTCCACCTCGCGATCGTCCTCGTCGGCCACGGCCACCGTGTGAGCCCCGACGGTCCGAGCCGCGTTGAGGAAATCCAGTGTCCGGGTTCGGGCGAAGCCGTTCGTGGCCACCACGAACGCCAGGCTTTCCCGATCCAACGGCTGCCAGGATCCGTGGAGGAAATCCTCGAGTTCCATCCCGACCGCGGGTAGGAAGCTCGATTCCCGGACCTTGAGCGCGGCCTCGAGCGCGGTCGCTAGGTTAGGCCCGGCCCCGAAGAAGCCCACGGAGCGGCGCGGGAGCATGTCCGCCGCGAGCTCTTGGGACAGGCGGTCCGCGCTCGAGAGGACCTTCTCCTGGAGGGGCGGGAGGGCTGCGAGCTTCTCGCGGATGCCCTCGAGCCTGGCACGCGGTTCGCCCCCTGCGGCGCCGCGCCACTCGAGCGCGGTCAGAGCGCCCGCGAGGGCCCCGCCGACGTAGCACTTCGTGTGGCAACGGGAAAGGTCCGGCCCATTGCCGGCGACGAGGATCATGTCCGAGACGTCCGCAATGGGGCGTCCGGGGAAGTGGGTAATGCCGACGGTGCGGGCGGCCCGAGCTCTCGCTCCGCGCAGGGCGTCTACCGTGGTCTTCGTGACCCCGCTGTGGGAAATCCCGATGACGCCCGAGGTCCGGTCGACGCGGGGACCGTATCCCGAGAGCTCGAACGCATCGACCTCCTGGGACCGGAGGCGTTCGCTGGGCGAGACGGCGAACGCTTCGGCGAGCCGCGCGGCGTACGACGCGGTCCCGCATCCCGTGAAGACCAAGGAGGGCCGGTCTGCCAGCAGCGCAGCCGCCTCCGCCGCGGGCCCGGCGAGACGCCGCAGGGTCTCCCGGAACGTCGCGGGGATTTCGCGAATCATGTCGATGGTATGGAACGGAGGACGGGTCCGGTCGGCGGTGGGAAGCGGCGGCAGCGCAGCGGCGCTCATGCCCCAGGGTCCACGCGCGCAGGGATAATGGTTTCGCCGGATTGGCGCGGGCCGCATGGGCCTCGCCGACCGCAGAAGGATTAAGGAGGCGGGTCCTTTGCGGCCGCCATGGACCCCGAGCCCGTCCCCGACGCCCCGGCCCTCCGGGTGGGCGACGCGCTCGTGGTCGCCGACCTGCACATCGGGATCGAGGAGGAACTGCGGGAGAAGGGCGTGGAGATCCCCAGCCGCGCAGAGGTCATGGGCCGGAGGCTCGTGGACCTTGCGGAGCGCACGGAGGCCCGGGAGCTCGTGGTCCTTGGGGATGTCAAGCATCTCGTCCCACGGATGGCATCTCGGGAACGGAGGGACGTGTACGTGTTCTTCCGGGACCTGGCGGAGACCTTCGCGACGATCACCGTGGCCCAGGGCAACCACGACGGGATCCTGAGGAACATCGTACCGCGGAGCGTCCGCTTCCGCTCGCCGTACGGGTTCCGGTCTGGGGACGTGGGCTTCTGCCACGGCCACGCGTGGCCCTACAAGAAGGTCATGGAGGCCCCGATCCTCGTCATGGGCCACAACCATCCCGCGGTGGGCTTCCGCGACGCCCTGGGGCGGCGGGATATCGTCCCCTGCTGGATGCGCGCGCCGTTCGTCCGCTCCGTACGGCGGTACGCGAAGCTGCCGCGGGAGGCCATCGTGGTGCCCGCGTTCAACGAGCTCTGCGGCGGCATGCCCGTGAACGACGTGCGCGCGCGGTTCCTGGGCCCCCTCTTCCGGCAAGGGCTCATCCGCGCGGAGGAGGCGTCCCTCCATCTCTTGGATGGCACTCACCTGGGCCGCCTCGGCGACCTCCGCGTGGATCTGGGCTTCTGGCCGGAGGACTACCGCCAGTGAGACGCCGGGAGAACGCCGAAACCTTTTCGGGTTCCAGGACATCCCCCGGGCGGTTCCCATGGCCGGCGGAGACGTCGTCATCGAGACCTTCGACTCGAATGTCCTGAAGGGCAATCCCCTGGGCGACCCCACGCGCCGGGAGGTGGCCGTCTATCTGCCGCCGGGGTATGACCCCCACAAGCGCTATCCCGCGGCGTACGCCATCGTGGGGTACACCGGGACGGGCCAGTCCCTCCTCAACGTGGACCCGCTCGCCGAGGACCTGAAGTGCAAGCTGGACCGCCTGATCCGCAGCGGCAAGATGGGGCCCCTGATCGTGCCCATGCCCGACTGCTTCACCAAGGTCGGAGGCAACCAGTACATCAACTCCTCGGCCACGGGCGCGTACGACGACTACCTGCGCAAGGAGGTCGTCCCGTTCGTGGAGCGCCGGTACCGCGTGGGCCGCCGAGGCATCTGGGGCAAGTCCTCGGGAGGCTACGGCTCCATGGTCCAGGGAATGCTCCACCCGGAGACCTGGGCCGCGCTCGCGGATCACTCGGGGGACGCCTGCTTCGAGCTCTGCTACATCCAGGACTTCCCCGCGGCGCTCGCCGCGTTCCGGGAGCACGGAGGTCCCGCACGGTGGCTCAACTGGTTCTGGCGACAGCCGAACCGGAGGAAGAACGAGTTCGCGCCCGTAATCAACACGGTGGGCATGGCGGCCCACTACTCCCCGAACCCGAGGAGCCGCGAACTGGGCACGGACTTCCCGTTCGACCTGGAGACGGGCGAGTGGCGCCCGGAGGTCTGGGAGCGCTGGCGGGCCTGGGACCCCGTGGTCATGGTGGATCGCGGCCATCGGAACCTGCGGCGCATGCGCCTCGTCTACATCGACTGCGGGACGAAGGACCAGTTCAATCTGATCTGGGGCGCGCGGGCGCTCCACCGCAAGCTCACGGAGCGGCGTGTGAAGCACGTCTACCAGGAATTCGACGACACGCACTCCAGCATCTCGCACCGGTACGACGTGTCCTTGCCGCTCCTGTGGCGGGCCCTCAAGGCATGACTAGGCCATGGGTTCCTTCGCGGCGAGCTCGGCCTGCCGGATCACATCCTTGACGAGGGCGCGGACGCGACCCACGATCCCCCGGTACATGGATGCGACGGTCGGACTCAGGCCGCGCTCCGGCCACTCCTCGGTGCCGATGCACACGTTGACCACCTCGATCCGGGGGAGCGTATGGCCCATGAGCCGCGCGTACGCGATCGCGTTCGCGAGGTCCTCCGTACGGGCCGGATGGACCTCGTACCCGCCGTCCAGGGCGTAGGGGCTCCCGAGCGCCACGTGGCCCACCTTCCCGCAGTAGGACAGGGACTTGAGGATGATGACCAGATCGTAGTCGTGGAGGATCTCGGAGAACCCGGGGAAGTCCGAGGCCGGGCGGACCTCCACGTTCTCGAAGGCGCTGAAGAGGGTCCGGGCGAGCCTCCCTCCGATGCCCTCGTTGCCCTGCAAGGGGTCGCCCAGGCCGATGACGAGGACCCGGAGATCCGAGGTCACGAGCATCCGCACCCCTGCCGAACGCGCGGCCTGCCGGGGCTAGCCCCGGAGGTGGGTCGACCTCCCTGACGTCCCTCCGGAAACCGAATCCTCGTGTGCATCGCCTACGAACCGGGCCGGGGCGCTGCCCCGACCGCCGAGACCTCCACCGTCGAGCGCACCTGGTGCAACGTCCATGGACGGCTGTGCGACGAGGGGACCATCCGATCCGCGGTCGAGTGCTTCACGGTCCCCTTAGCGCCCGTCCTCCGCTTTCCCATGCCTCACTCCGCCTCTCGGATGGCCGCGGAACGCTCCGCCGGGTCCCGACGCCCGTGGAGCGACGACATCCGAATGAGCAGCAAGGCACCTGAAAGTATGGCCAGCGCTCCCACGAGCTGACCCCAGACCGGCGCGCTCCCGGATGTGAGGACGCCGAGGGCCCACGTGATCGGGAATGCGAGCACGAGGAGGGAGCTCGCGAGAGAGAGCTCCACATTCCGGAGGCCCGCGTACCAGGTGGTCACGAAGGCGAACAGCAGCAGGGCGCTCAGGGAGAGGCTCATCCAGTCCGTGGGGGTGAATGCGAGCATGGAGCCTGCGTGCCCCGTGACGCCCACGTACACCAGGAGGAATGCCGCCCCGAACCCCATCCGGCCCAACGCGACGGTTCTCGAGGGGAGCGTCCCGAGGGCGCGCTTGGACAACGCGTACTCGCCGGCCCAGAGCGCCGTGGCGAGCAGGACGAAGGCCGTCCCGTCCGTCCACAGGGGGCCGGTCACGCTGAGCAGAAGAAGGTTGCCGGCAAACAGGAGCCCGGCCGCCATGAGGAACCGTCGCGGCATCCGCTCCCGCAGGAACAGGAGACCCATCAGGCTGGCCACGAGGAAGAGACACCGGTAGCCGAGGCTCGCACTCGCGGCCCCGCCTTGGCTCGCAGCCAGCTGGAACCCGTGGAAGTAGAGGAGGAACGGGATCGAGCCGCCGACCAGGCCGATGATGCTGAGGCGCAGCCAGTCCCGCCGGGTCAGCCGTTGGCGGACACCCCGGCCCAGCAGGAGGGCGGGAGCCACCAGGAAGGCCGCCACCACGGCATTGCGGACCGCAATCCAGGCGTCCACGTCGGTCCCCTGCACGGCCCGGAAGTTCACGAAGTTGGAGACGCCGCTCACGAGGACGGTCACAAGAAGCAGGCCAATGCCGGGGCGAACGCCCCAAGCTTTCCAGCCGGTTCCGATGTTCGACACACGATCACCCACCGAGACCGCCGAGTTTTAGGACCGCGGAGGCCCAAGAGGCGGATCCGATCGCGAGGGTGCGTGATGAGGCCATTACCGCACCTCCGCGGCCGGTTCCCTTTCGGTCGGGCGCCCGCGATCCTCAAGTTGCACGTCGATGAGGGCGATCCCCGCCCCCGAAGTGACTAGGAGAGGCGAGCCGCAGCGGGGACAGAGGATCAGGGCCGGAGGCTCGCACATCTCGGGATCCAGGTCCCGTGCGGATCCCTGGAAGCCGCAGGCGGGACAGGCAGCCCGGCCTGGGACTTCGGAGATCTCGAGGACGGACGACTCGAGGGGCGTCCCCCGAGTGAGAATCTCGAAGGCCGTCTCGAGCGACTCCCGGGAGGCCAGGGCGAACTCGCCCACCTCGACCCGCACGCGCACCGCCCGGATGCTGCCGGACTCCCGGCAGAGGTCTGCGGCCCGCTCCACCACGGCCTGCATGAGTCCGTACTCATGCATCGGCGACCACCTCCGAGGACGGGAGCGCGTAGCCCCACTCCCGTGCGGCAGCGACCACGGTCTCCACGACCCGGGGGAGGCATGCCAGGACCGCGGCGCTGGGGCCCGATCCGATCCGCTGGGCGACGTCAATCTCCACGCCGAAGATCCGCAAGCGGCGGGGAGTGGACAATCCCGCGGCGCGCGCTAGCGCGAGCGCCTCGGGCAGTCCCACGTAGTGGGCCGAGGGCACGACCACGTCAGCCACCTCGGCCCCGTGCAGCTCGCGTACGGTGCCCGGACGGTCGCCCGCGACGGAGTCCACGACGATGACGTCTTCGAACCCCTGCAGGTCCTCCAGGAGGTACAATCCGGATTGGGACGAGGTGCGAATGGACACATCGGGAGACCCACCGTCCCGGAGAGAGCGGGCCACGAGGAGCCCGATCCCATCGTCCCCTAGGAGATCGTTGCCCAAGCCCAGGATCACGAGCGCCATGCTCAGCCGTCCCGGCGGATCTCCCGCACGACGCGGCCCTCGGGATCGTGGATCTGGAGGAGGAGCGGCATGTGTCCGGGCATGGAGTGGGTGGCGCAGGCATGGCATGGGTCGTAGGCCCGGAAGGCCATCTCGACCTGATTCAGGATGCCGTCGTCGACCACGCCCTTGTGAATCGCGGACCGCGCGGCCTTGTCCACGGACATCGCGATCCGCGCGGAGTTGTGCTGGGTCGCGACGATGAGGTTCGCGGACGTAAGGAGACCGCGGTCGTCGCTCGTGTAGTGATGGATCAGCACGCCGCGGGGCGCCTCCACGACGCCGATGCCCTCCCGGGGAGTCTCCGTCGGGAGGACCCGGTAGTCCGTGCTCGTGAGGGCGGGATCCTGCACCAGCTCCCGGAACCTCTCCGCGGCATAGACGATCTCGATCACGCGGGCCCAGTGGTTGGCCAGCGTGTGGTGGACGGGTCGTCCGCCCAGAGTGGCGAAGAACTTCTCGTACAGCTCCGCGGCCCGCGGAGTCGCCATGCCGTCTTCCACGTTCAGGCGGGCCAGGGGGGCGACACTGTACACGCCGCTCGCCTCGCCGTCCACGAAGCCCTTCCAACCGAACTTCTTGAGGTAGGGGAACTTTACGTAGGTCCACGGCTCCGCGTGCTCCGCCAGATGCTCCAGGTAGTCGCGGCCGGGGAACTTCAGGACCTCGGCTCCCGTCGGGCTGACGACGCGGAGCTGGCCGTCGTAGAAGTTCCCGTGGTTCTTCGCGTCCACAAGGCCCATGTAGTACGTGCGGTGCGTGTAGGCATCCGAGGTAATCGCCTTCACGTAGGCCTCGTTCCCAAGGACCACATCCTCGAGCAGCTTTTCGCAGAACAGGGCGAACTCGAGCCCCCGGTCCGCGACCTCCCGGAACCGGGTCCGCATCTCCTCCGTGACCCCTTTGGAGACGCCACCCGGGAGCCCGAAGACGGGATGGATGACCTTGCCGCCCAGCTCGGCGATAATCGAGCGCAGGTCCTTGCGCATCGCGATGACCCGCTTGCCGATCTCCAGACCCGCCTTCTGGATCACCCCGACCACGTTGCGCTCGGCCTTCGGGGCCGTGGGCCCGACGACGAAGTCAGGCCCGCCGAGGAAGAAGAGGTGGAGGGCGTGGTCCTCCAGCATGAACACGTTGTAGATCATCTCGCGGATCTTCTTCGCCGCTTCGGGAGGCTCTACCTTGTACAGGTCGTCGAGGGCTTTCGTGGCGGCCATGTGGTGCGCCGTAGGACAGACCCCGCAAATCCGGGAGGTGATCTGGGGGGCATCCTCGGCGCGTCGCCCCACGAGGAAGTTCTCGAAGCCCCGCAGCTCGGGGACCTGGAAGTAGGCCCTCTGGACCTCCCCCGCGTCATCCAGGAAGATGGAGATCTTGCCGTGTCCTTCCAAGCGCGTGATCGGGTTCACGACGACGGGTTCGCTCATGTCACGTCCGCCTCCGGGGCTTCTTACGACCGAGCTTCGATGTCGGGAGCGAGTAGCGGTAGAAAATGCCCGTGGGGTCCGCCACCTTGGCCAGGACCCTCTGGGCCTCCGCGGGATCCTCGACGTCGACGATGGAGGCCACAAAGGAGAGCGCCTTCCCTCCGTAATCGGGGGACTGCTCCACGGGGCCGAAGCATCCCGTGCAGGGCATGATCCCATCGATGCAGAGCGCCTCGCAGCCACTCCGAGTGACGGGCCCCATGCAGAGGACGCCCTGGGCCAGGTAGCACTTGTTCGGATCCAGCTGGACCTCCGTGATCCGCTTGATGTCCTTGATGAGGAGCCGGTCCGGCTTGGTCTCGTTGAGCTTGCACTCGCTGCACAAGGCCTTCGTGCCGGCGAGGATCGTCCCCTTGGGCGGGAGCTGGCCCGTGAGGATGGCTTGGACCGCGTTCGCGAGGAGCTTGGGAGTGGGCGGGCACCCGGGCAGGTAGTAGTCCACGTCAATGACCTGGTTCAGGCTCTTCACCGTGTCGTAGAATTCGGGGAGCTCGAGCTCGCCCTCGGGGACGTGGATCTTGGTCGCGGGCCGCGTCTTGGCCCCTTTCTCCATGGACGGTGCCTTGGAGTAGCTCCACTCGAAGATGGACTCCCGATCCCAGAGGTTCGCAAGGCCCGGGATCCCGCCGAGGTGAGAGCAGCTGCCGAAGGCCACGACGAGGCCGGATTTCCGCCGCAGAAGTTTCGCCATGGCCTCCTGTTCGGAAAGGCGGATCGCGCCGTTGATGAAGCTCACCGCGATGGACTTGTCGGGAAGGGCCTCGACGTCGCTCACCTTGAAGTCCAGGGCCACGGGCCAGAATACGATGTCCACGGCACCGACCACGTCGAGGATCTTCTCCGCGAGGTCCACGACGGCCTCCTCGCAGCCTCCGCAGCTCGCGCACCAGTAGAAGGCGACCTTGGGCTTGTCGGCCATGTCAGACCCCCTGCCAGTTCAGCGGACCCAGCCGCCGGAGGTCGGCGGTCATCTTGTCCACGGTCGTCTGGAGCTCCCGCGCACACGAAGCGCAGATCCACTCGAGCCGGAACCGCTCCTTCTCGATTCCGAGGTCCTCGAGCATCTTGGAGAGAAGCAGGGCCCGGCGCATGGTCTTGTAGTTCCCTTCCTTGTAGTGGCAGTCTCCGGGGTTGCAGCCGCCGATCAGGACGCCGTCGGCCCCGTCCCGGAAGGCCTCGAGCACGAACGTCGGGTCGATCCGGCCCGAGCACATGACCCGGACGATCCGCATGTTGGACGCGTACTTCGTACGCGAGATCCCCGCAAGGTCCGCCGCCGCGTACGTGCACCAATTGCAGAAGAAGGCCACAATCCGTGGCTCCCACACTACCTTCGACTCCTTGCCCTGGGCCACCGCGCGAGGCGGCTCCACAGCGAGCACCATCTAGATCACCCCCGCGATCTCGGCGAAGACGAGCTCCTTCCGGAAGTGCTTCTGGTCCATGGCTCCCGTCGGGCAGGCCGCCGCGCAGACGCCGCAGCCCTTGCACTTCACCTCGCGGACCTGCACGACCTTCTTGTCCTCGTCGTAGGAGATCGCGTCGTACGGACACATCCCGATGCAGATCTTGCATCCCGAGCAGAGATGCTCGTCCACGGTCGCGGTGTACGGCTGGATCTCCACCTGACCGCGGTGGATCAACGCCAGGGCCTCGCTCGCCGCGGACCCGGCCTGCGCCACGGTGTCCGGAATGTCCTTGGGACCCTGGCAGGCCCCTGCGATGAAGATGCCGTCCGTGGCGGTGGACACGGGCGCGAGCTTGGGATGGAGTTCCTGGAGGAACCCCTCCCGGCCGCAGGACAGGCTCAGCATGCGGCGGAGCTCCTGGGTGTCCGACTGCGGTTCCAAGCCGACCGCGAGGACGACCATGTCCACGGGGATGCGGCGGACGAACCCCGCCAGCGTGTCTTCCGCGCGGATGATCAGGTGGCCCTTCTCCGCCTTCGTGAGCGCGGCCGTCGTGACCTCGGCCACCCGTCCCCGGATCACGCGGAGGCCCTCCGTGAGGAGCCGCTCGTAGAACTCCTCGTATCCCTTCCCGGGGGTGCGCATGTCGATGTAGAAGTTGTAGACCTCCGCGCCGGTTCGCTCCTTGATCAGGTGGGCCAGCTTGAGGGAGTACATGCAGCAGACCTTGGAGCAGTACGCATTCGTGTTCCGGTCCCGCGACCCGACGCAGTGGATGATCCCCACGGTCTCTGGGAGGCGGCCGTCCTGGAGCCGCGGGATGCCCTCCGTGGGCCCCGTCGGGGCGAGGTAGCGCTCCATCTCCAGGGCCGTGAAGACGTTGGGCAGGGTGCCGTAGCCGTACTGGGGCTTGCGGCGCGCGTCGAAGGGCTTGAACCCCGTGGCCACGATGATCGTGCCCACCTTGAGGGAGATCCGCTCGGGCTTCTGCTCCAGGTCGATGGCGTCCTTCTCGCACGCGTCCACGCAGGTCTTCTTGCAGGTCCCGAGCTTCAGGTAGAGGCAGTCGTGCGGATCGATGACGACCTTGGTCGGCACGGCCTGGGGGAAGGGGATGTAGATGGGCTTGCGCTTCGCGAGCCCCAGGTCGAACTCGTTGGGGAAGCGCGCGTCCTTGTAGACGCAGGCCTCGACGCACTTGAGGCATCCGATGCAGAGGTCCTCGTGGATGTACCGCGGCTTGTGCTCGATGACCACGTCGAAGTTGCCCACGTACCCTTCCACCCCGACGACCTCGGAGTACGCGTGGATCCGGATGTTGGGATGGATCTTCACCTCGGTCATCTTGGGGGTGAGGATGCAGGAGGCGCAGTCCAGGGTGGGGAACGTCTTGTCGAAGCGGGCCATGTTGCCTCCGATGGAGGGCTGGCGCTCGACGAGGTGGACCTTGGCCCCGCGGTTCGCGTTGGCCAGGGAGAGCGCCGCGTGCATCCCCGCGATGCCGCCCCCGATCACGAGGACGTTCGCGTTCACGGGCTCCGAGCGCGCTTCCAGGGGCTCCTGGAGAGCGACCCGGCGCACGCCCGCATCGACGAGGGCCTCGGCCTTCGCCGTCGCCTGGACCTTGTCCTCCGTGACCCAGGAGACCCCCTCCCGGATGTTCACCATGTTGAACAGGAAGGGATTGATCCCGGCCTCGGTGACGACGCGCCGGAAGGTCCGCTCGTGGAGGGTGGGCGTACACGAGGCGACCACCACCCGATTCAGGGAATGCTCCCGGATCGCCTTCTTGATGAGGTCCTGCCCCGGGTCGGAGCACATGTACTTGTACTCGTCCGCGTGGGCGACGTTGGGCAGGGCGGCCGCGAACTTCACCACGGCGGGGACGTCGACGACGCCCAAGATGTTGAAGCCGCAGTCACAGACGAACACGCCGATGCGAGGCGCGTCCGCGGGCCCCGTCATGCCTTCACCCCCGGACAGGGCGCGAGCGTCGGAACCCGGAGGAGCTGGTCCAGCCCGAGGGCTTCGTCGTCGAGCCCGAAGGCCATGCCGAGCAGCTGGGTGAAGTACAGGATGGGGATCCGGACGTCCTGGCCCCGAGTCTTACAGAGCCGGTCCTGGTAGACCTCCAGGTTGTACTGGCAGAGGGGACAGGTGGTGACCACGACGTCCGCATCCGCGGTCTTGGCCTCGCAAAGGAGGATCTCGACCAGGCGAAGGCCGACGCTCTGGACCCCGGAGGTCAGCATGCCGCCGCAGCATCGGGCCTTCTGGGGATAGTCCACCGGGGTGGCGCCCACGATCCGGCACAGGTCTTCCAGGCTGTGGGGCGTCTGCGGATCGGGGACCGCGGGATAGGGTCGGAGAATCGCGCAGCCATAGTAGGGCGCCACCCGGAGGTTCTTCAAGGGGCGGACCACGTGCTTGCGGAGCGTATCCGGACCCACGTCCGTCAGGAGAACGTCGAGCGGATGCCGGACCGCCGTGCGACCCTCGTAGGCGAGATTCCCCTTCGCCAGGGCGGCCGTCACCCGCTCCCGAACCTCGGGATACTCCGCGAGCATGGATTTTGCCTTGATCAAGGACAGGTAGCAGCCGCTGCACGGGGCGACGATGTCGGCCCCGTTCATCCTCTCGGCGAGGGCCAGGTTCCGGGCGGCCAGGGTGACCGCCATGTCCGCGTCCACGGAGAGGTAGGCCGTGGCGCCGCAGCAATTCCAGTCCGGGATCTCGTGCAGCTCGGCCTGGAGGGCTCCGAAGACCGCGAAAAGGGACTTCTCGTAGGGCGCGCCGGAACCCTTCAGGCTGCAGCCCGGGAAGTACAGGTAGCCGTTCATGCTCCCGCCGTCCTGGAAGCTACGCTGGGCGGCGGCGACCCGCTCGCGGCCCGGCCCTCCTTGAGGGCATCGAGGACCACTCGGAGCGATCCGGGGTCCGCCATGCGCTCGACCCGGAGGAACCGCATCCGGTGCTTGCGCAGGAGCCGCCAGGCGATGGGCATCATGCGCAGCCCGGACCGGAGGCCCGACTTGCGGACCACGGTCATGCCCATCCGGCTCTCCGTGAGCCGCCCGTTCTTGCGGACCATGCGGACGAAGGCTTCCTCCACGGCGGGGACCACGAACCGGTGGTACGACGACTCCTTCATCGCCATGCGCTTTGCGATGTACATGATGTCCGTGATCCGGATCTTCTCGGGGCACTCCGCGGTGCATGCGTAACAGGACGTGCAGATCCAGATGGAGAGGGACCCTAGGACCTCCTCCCGGAAGCCTCCGCGGATGAGGCCGATGATCCGGCGTGGGGTCCGATCCATGTAGATGGAGAGGGGGCATATGGCCGAGCACGTGCCGCACTGGAGGCAACTCCAGATCGCCTCGCCGCCGGGTTCGGCGGCTACCTGTCGGGTGAAGTCGGCGTCCAGCTCCTCTTCGTACTTAACGGTCCGAACGACCTCCAATGGACCACGCCCCTCGGGGGACGAAGAACGATTCGCGTGCGCGGGATGGCAGGATTCGCCGGCTCGTGGGCGGGAGCCCCGGTCGCGGAGCAGCGGGCGGACCTCGCCCGCGTGCCCGACAGACCAGCTCCCTCGACCGGGTCGGCATTCCCTAGCTCCTGGCGCGGGGGCGGGCGGTCCCTTGCGCGGTTCGGCCTGATGGGTAGGACGCTCAACCCCTGCGGCGTCTTGTCATGGGGAGCCCTCTGCCAGACTTTTACAATTGTCTATACACTTCGCCAGGGGAACCATATTTTCGGCCAGCAGAAATTATTCTGGAAAAAATGTATATTCCCCGCGGCCTCCCGGGAGTCAGGGATCACGGCGAGGACACGAGTCCGCCGCGTTCGGCCTCTTCCAGCAGGCGAAGGGTCTCGCGGGCATCCTCGGCGCCGAGAACCTGCACGATCAAGCCCGCGTAGCTCACCACGTAGTCCCCGGGGGCCACGGAGACCATGCTGGCGTCCGCGATGACCTCCCTACCCCGGAGATCGAGCCGGGCCCGGTTCCCCTCCACGGAGAGCACACGGGCAGGGATTCCGAGGCACATGGGAGTCGCACTTCGATCATGCGGGCGGGACCCGTTAAAGGTGCCGTCCGAACAGTACGGATGGGGGTCGCCACAGGCCCTCGGCCCGCGGGAATCTAGGACGGCCGAACGCCTGGGACGTTGTACAACAAGTATTTTCTCGCGCGCAGCAACTACATATTAGAATTTTCTTGGGCACGGAAATTACAAGAATATATTGAAAATATCCATCGGCATGCGAGACCATAACATAAGTAAGGAGCGGTCCGACCGCTCCCACGGGTGAAGACCATGTGGGGCTTCGTCCTAGCCAACGTCGCACCGGGGATGGAACCGGAGTTCTTCAGCAACCTGGGATCCATTCAGCAGGTGCGGCACGTGTTCTATCTGTTCGACGACTACGAGTACCTCCTCGAGGTCGAGGCGGACTCCACCCAGGAGCTCGCCCGGGTCCTGACGAACCACATTCGCCACCTCCCCGGGGTGGAGCGGACGGCGTCCTTCATCGAAGGAAACGCCTCGGAGTTCGCGCCCGTGGACAAGGAGGACCCGGAGAAGCTGGCTCCCGAGCCGACCATCTACTGAGCGCCGGGCCGCCTTCGATTCGGGCAAGAGAGACGAGAGTGGGCCCGGTCGGAATCGAACCGACGATCTCGACTTTGTAAGAGTCGCGTCATAGCCACTAGACCACGGGCCCGCGCCATGCCCATCGGGGCCGCGCCCTTAATCCTTGCCGCGGAGCGCTCAGCTGAGCTCCTTCTCCGCCGCCTGTCGGAACCGGGAGATGGCGCCGGCGAGGCTCTCGGGCGACCGCTCCGGCGGTACTACGAGCACCAGCATGGCGCGCCGGCCCACCTCCTGGATCAGGATGGTCGAGTCCTTGGACTCGAGGACCACGCGCGTCGGAGCCGCATGACGCAGTTCCGTGGCCGCGGTCATCCCCGCGCCGAGGATCGCGGCGCACATGATCGAGAAGGTCTCCTGGGACACGGCGGCCGGGAGCGCAGCAGCCACCACGCCGCCGTCCCGGTTGATCACGGCGACGGCCTCCGCGCCGGACACGTCCTTCAGCGCGCGCACCATGTCCTCCAGGCCGGTCATGGTTTCCCCTCTCGCTCGAACACGCATTCCTTGGCCCCCGTGCTCACGCATTCGACCTCGTTGAGCCGCACACGCTGTTTCGTCTTCGCCTCGAGGACCTTGGACAGGATGCCCCGGAGGCGATGGCACGTCTCCATCTCGGAGCCCGTGGAGACCTCGATGGAGCCGCGGACCCGCGCACCGGAGTCCGTGAAGAGGACGTCCTCGGCCCAGCCGCGGTCCAAGATCATCTGGCGGCCGACGGACAAGGGGTCCTGGTTGGCCGGGAGGGACTTCACGGTCTCATCCGCGAGGACCATGCCTTCGAGGAAGAACAGCCCGTGGCAGGCGTAGGACATGACGCTCTCGTAGAGCTTGCGCACGGAGTCGAGTTCCTCTTGAGAAATCTTGACCAATCGGGCCACTGCGGCCGACAGCCGAAGGACGCTCTATAAAGCTTCCTTACCGATTATCCGCTCCTGCACTCCGGGCAGACGAGCAGGTTGCGGTCCCAGACCAGATTGGTCGAGTACACGCCGCATGCGTCGCAGTGACCCTCGACGCCCTTGGCGAACTGGGTCTCGAGGCCGGCCTTGTCCCACTCCCTCGTGACCTCGATGAGCTGGGGCCACACGCGGATGATATCGTTCTCCGTGAGCATGCCCACGAGCTTCCCCTCCTTGATCACGGGCAGGCGACGGATCTTCCGCGCGGCCATGACCTTGGCCGCCTCCGCGACCTCCTGGTGCGGGTGGACCGCGACGAGCGGCGAGGTCATGATGTCGCGGACGATTGTGGCCTGGGACGGCTTGTTCGATGCGGCGACCTTGGTGACCACGTCCCGCTCGGTGACGATCCCGATGGGACGGCTGTCCTCGAGCACGACGAGGCTCCCTACCTCGCGGTCACGCATCAGGGAGGCGGCCTCGACGACGGTCGCATCCGCAGAGATCGTGATGGGGGTCGCGCTCATGATTTCCACGACGGGCACGCGCGCCTTCATGGGATTCCGAACCGTCCTACCGACCGGGGTCGATAAAAGGTTTGCGTCGAGCCGCAGCGACACGACGCGCGGAGGTTGCGACAACGTTAAGGGACGCACCTCGCATTGCCGAGCGGATGCGCTACTCGGACCACGACGGGTCCCTGGCCGTGCAGATCGCGCGGGAGGCCCTCGAGGCCTTCGTCACAGGCCGCTCCATGCGATCGTTCGTCGTTCCCAAGCCGTTCGAGGAGAAGGCCGGCGCCTTCGTGACCCTCACAAAGTACGGGGTCGAGGACCCGTACGAAAAGCTGCGCGGTTGCATTGGATACCCCGAGCCGTTCTTCCCGCTCCTGAAGTCCGTGGTCAAGAGCGCGGAGGGCGCCGCGGAGGACCCGCGCTTCCCGCCGCTCAAGCCCGACGAACTGCCGCACGTGATCGTCGAGGTGAGCCTGCTGACGCCCCCTCAGGAGATTGAGGTCAAGAAGCAGCGGGACCTCCCCAAGCAGATCGAGCTGGGCGTGGACGGAATCGTGGTGGCCCAAGGGCCGTATCGCGGACTCTTCCTCCCTCAGGTAGCGACGGAGCACGGCATGGATGCGGAGACGTTCCTCTCCGAGTGCTGCATGAAGGCGGGCCTGATGCCCGACGCGTGGCTCGAGGACAGCACCCGCGTGAAGAAGTTCCAGTCGGAAATCTTCGAGGAAGTCGAGCCCCGTGGCGCCATCGTGCGCAGGACGCTGGCTTGAGACCATGCGCGTGATCCGCGGTCGCGTCTTCTACCGCGGACGGGTCGAGCCGCTGGATCTCGGGGTGAGCGAGGACGGCCGGATCGCCGCCGTCAAGCGGAACCTGCCCGGGGACGACGTGGAGGACCACGGCGATGCCCTGATCCTCCCGGGCTGCGTGGACATGCACGTCCACCTGCGAGACCCTGGCCTGACGGAGAAGGAGGACTTTCCGAGCGGTACCCGGTCTGCCGCCATCGGTGGAGTCACGACGGTCGTCGACATGCCCAACACGCGCCCCCCCGTGACCACGCGCGAGTCGCTCCGAGCGAAGTGGGCCCGCGTCCGCGGCCGGGCCACCGTGGACTACGGCCTCTTTGCGGCTCCACAATCCGAGGAGAACGTCCCGGGGCTCGAGGACGCCACCGCCTTCAAGGTGTACATGGCCGAGAGCACGGGGAGCCTGCAAATCGAGCCGGACGCCCTTGAGGGTGTACTCCACGCGCCGGCCGTCTCGAATCGCCTCGTGGTGGCCCACGCGGAAGATGCGCGTCTGTTCCGTACCGGGCAACCCGCGACCTTGGCCGGCCATTCCGCCTCGCGGCCCAAGGAGTCCGAGGCAAGCGCCATCCGTACCCTGGGCGAACGCCGCGGCGAGGCTCGGGTCCACGTTGCCCACGTCACCTGCGTGGAGGCGTTGGATGCGGTGCCCCAGGGCGTGAGCACCGAGGTCACACCGCACCACCTCCTGCTCGACACGAACCGTGGGCTCAAGGCCTACGGCAAGGTGAACCCTCCGCTTCGCGCTCCGGAGGACCGCGACGCCCTCTGGGCGGCGTTCGCCGCGGGACGCATCGACGCCCTCGCGACGGACCATGCGCCGCACACGCGCGAGGAGAAGGAGCAGCCGTTCGACGAGGCACCGTCTGGGCTCCCGGGAGTGGCGACCGCGTTGCCCTTGCTCCTCCGCCAGGTCAAGGCGGAAAACCTCTCCCTGGGACGGCTCGTGGAGGCCGCGGCCTCGCGGCCCGCAGAGATCCTCGGAATCCCGAAGGGTCGCATCGAGGTGGGAACGCCCGCAGACCTCGTGGTTGTCGATGCGCGGCATGTAGTCAAGGTCAGCGCCCGCCGCGTACGATACAAGTGCGGCTGGACTCCCTACGAAGGCATGGAGGCCGTGTTCCCCTCCACGGTGTATCTGCACGGCGAACGGATCGTCGAAGACGGGGAGCCCATCACGGAAGGCGCCGGCCGTCCCGTCGCGCGGACGACATCCTGAGACACGCTACGGGGTCTGGGTCGCCTTCGGAGCTTCCTCGATCGCGTAGTAGTATTCGCCCGACGACTTCTGCTCGCGGTCCAGGCGCGAATCCAGCTTGTTGATCCGCGGGCGGTTCGTGTCCGCGTCGCGGCGGAACGTGATCCCCACCATCTTCAGGAACCGGTTCATGCCCTCCCGCATGGGGAAGGGGCCCTCTCCCACGCCGGTCCGCCCGGGGTCACCCGAGAAGACCATGATGCTGTCGGAGACCATGTCGATGAAGTACACGTCGTGGTCCACGATGAGGCCGGTCCGGGCCTCACGCTCCATGATCCGACGGATCGTCTTCGCCGCCTCCATGCGCTGGTTGGAGTCTAGATACGCGGAAGGCTCGTCGATCAGGTAGATGTCCGCGTCGCGTCCCAGGCAGAGGGCGATGGCCACACGCTGCAGCTCGCCGCCGGACAGGGTGGACACGTCCCGCTCGAGCATCCCCTTGACCTTGAGCGGCTCGAGGATCTCCGTGTCGAAGTAGCCCGATTCCGCCTTCTTGCCGATCGCGGCCTGGAAGAGCTCCCGCACGGTGCCCTCGTAGGCGGACTCCAGGTACTGGGGCTTGTAGGAAACGGCCCACTTGCCCTGGACCGTGCCCGACGTGGGCGTCTCTTCGCCTGCGAGCATCTTCACGAACGTGGTCTTGCCCGTCGCATTGGGGCCGACCACGCCGACGACCTCGCCCTTCCGCAGCTTGCCCGCGTGCACGGTGAGCTCGAAGTTCGGGTAGCGCTTCGTGACTTCGTCGAACGTGACGAGGGTCTCGGCCTTCCAATCGCCGCGAGGCGGTCGGGACTCGAAGCGGATTTCGCGGTCCCGGAAGCGGATGTTCTCTTCCTTCATGTAGCCGCCCAGGTACACGTTGATTGCCGTCCGCACAGGCCGCGGCTCTGCAATGATTCCGTAAGCGCCCTCGGCCCCGTACATGAGGTAGACCGTTTCTGCGAGGAAGTCGAGGACCGCGAGGTCGTGCTCCACGACGACCACGAACTTCTCCCTGGCCAGGCCCTGAATCACCTTGGCCACTTGGAGTCGCTGGTAAATATCCAGGTAGGATGAGGGTTCGTCGAAGAAGTAGACGTCCGCGTCCTTGAGCATGGTTGCGGCGATGGCCACGCGCTGCAGCTCGCCTCCTGATAGCTGGCCGATGTCCCGGTCCAAGAAGCTCCCGAGACCCAGGGGTTCCATGAGCGTGCCGAGCCGGCCACTCGTATCAATCTTTCCAAGGAGATCGCGGACAGGACCGCTGTAGACCTTACTGAGCCGGTCCACGTACTGGGGCTTGATCGCCGCCTTGAGCTGGCCGCTGGAGATTCGCTCGAGGTAGTCGTGGAGCTCGGTTCCCTTGTAGTAGTCGAGCACCTCGTCCCAGTGCGGCTTCTTGCGGCGGTAGTGGCCCAAGTTCGGGGCGGTCTCACCGCTCAGGATGCCCACCGCGGTGGTCTTGCCGATCCCGTTCGGACCGAGGAGTCCGACCACAGTACCTTTCTTGGGAACAGGAAGTCGGAAGAGTCGAAAGGCGTTCTTGCCGTATTGGTGGACCAGATCTTCCTTGAGCTCCTCGGGCAGGCCGATGATCCGGATGGCGTCGAAGGGACACTTCTTGACACAGTTGTGGACGAGTTGGCCCGCGGCAGTGTACGTCTCGTCCTCCTCGACCGCCAGGTTGTACACGTTTAGCCGACGGACCCGAGACCTTTCGATGCTGCGGATCGGTGTAAAGACATAATCGTCATCGGCGATGTAGCGGCTTGCGAGCCTATTGCGCCGCTCCTCGAACGGGAGGCCTAGCAGACGGGCCATGGGCTCAACAAACTCGGCTGTGACGAGTACGCTATAGGCCCGCCGCTTGCCCGAGGGATGCTGCGCTGTGACTCCGGCCACGATGCCAAGGCTGGCCAGGATTTCCTGCGCCTGGTATGCCAGGTGAGGAGACGTCGTCGAGATGGAGAAGTAGCTGCGAATGGGGTCGCGATATCCATCGCCCCTCCAGAGACCGCGAATCACCTCGGCCTTGACGGCGGGCGGCGCCGTAAGGAAGATCCCGGGGACTCGCTTCTCATCGCAGCGGTGCCCTAGGGAGCCAAACACACGAGCCAGGATGTACGAGTCGTATCGGATGTTCCTGCCTTTGCCCGAGTTCTTCTCGTCGTGGCCCTCAAGGCCGAAGTACTGCTGCATCACAGCGCGGATGTCGGTCCGGAACGCCTCCTCACGCTCGTGGAAAGAGAAAGTCAGGCGGCGATCGTCTGCACTGCCTTCCGCAAGGTAGTAGCCCACCATCCGACCGATGTCAGGGGACAGGGGAATCGAGACTAGCTGCTCCATGTGGACGGAATGCCGCCCTGCAGGGATTCCGACATCGATGGGCACTTCCCAGGAACTCTGAGGACTGACCTCTTTCTCCCGCGCGCGGACGAGATAGTCTCCTCGCTTCAGTTCGTGCGGCTGCACCCACTTCAGAACGCCTCGCGACTTCAGGAGCCGATGCCCACCCTTGATGGGGGGGCGGATGACAGCGAGCACGGGGTGATCCTCTGTGACTTCCAAAGGATCCGCATGCCCGGTGGATACAACACGGTAGAGCGGACCATCATACTCCCTGCGCAAGAGCGCCTTCACGCGCCGATAACGGCCCTGGTGGGTGAGCACCATGTCTCCGGTGGTTACACGTTCAATCGGGACGACGCCGCGAAGGGTGGAAATGGGGACTCCAGCCGGAAGACATATCCCGCATGCGATGCAGGTCTCCTCACTGATCTCAGCCTTCCCCGTCTCTTGGCTGATCCAAATCACCTCGGTTCCCGTCCGCTGCGGCGGACAGAAGGAGATGCACTCGAGGTGGCACCGCTTCGGCTGACACCGATCCTTGAAGACGACGGCGACGCGCAACGGTCTGTCGATGCGGGCCGGCGTATTTAAACGTGCGAGGACCGGGTGCATGAAGGTGAGAATCCCCTTGCTCAACCGCAGAACCTTTATCCGGAACCCGTCGTTGCCAATCGAGGTGAACCCATGATTCCCGGCGGACGCGTGAATCCCCGACAGATGCGCCAGGCCATGAAGCGCATGGGCATCGAGCAGGAGGAACTCGACGGCGTCGAGGAGGTCATCATCCGCACCGCGGACAAGGAATACGTGATCCGCGGAGCCGCGGTCACCGCGATCACGGCCCAGGGCCAGAAGATCTGGCAGGTCATGGGCGAGCCTATCGTGCGGGACCGTGCGGACGCGAAGAAGCCCGAGCCCGCCGCACCCACCGCCATCCCAGACGAAGACGTCGCGCTGGTTGCCGAGAAGGCCGGCGTCTCCGAAGACGAGGCGCGCAAGGCCCTTGAGGAGTGCGGCGGCGAGCCCGCGGAAGCCATCATCCGCCTGATGAGCCGATGAACCGCGAGCGGGTCCGGAGCATCCTGGGCGTCTGGATGCCCATGGTCATCGGCCTCTGGGTGATCGCGACCGCGGTCATCTTCTACTTCACCGCGAACCTCACGTCCACGGGACCCTTCGGCCAGGACCTCGAGTCCTGGCGCCTCGTGTGCTCCGCCGGCGTCTTCTTCGTGGGCGGTCTCCTGCTCCTCTCCACCTTCGGACGCTTCCAGAAAGCCCGTGCGGTGGCGCTCGAAGGCGTTCCGAAAACACGGTCGGATAAGGGTTCCGCGGAGCCGGACGACAACCGTCCGGGAATCGTTAAATAGGATGGTCCGGTTGGGATTTCGCTAGGCTTGACCGGGAGGCCGGGCGTCTCCTTTTAGACCCAAATCGTCCTCATGGGGCGGTGACAGTCGGGGGCGGCGCTCCCAGTCTGACGCCGGTCCGGGTGCTGACGTT
>JAWOML010000072.1:0-14930 GCA_033852515.1 Thermoplasmata archaeon
CCGTCAGGATGCCCTCCTCGTCCGTGGGCACGCCGTGGTACTCCGGCTGGTACACGCTGATCGCCGTGAAGATGCCCAGGTACGTGGGCTGGGTGACCATGGCGATGTCCCCCGGGTCCAGGAACACACGCCCGAACAGCTCGAGGGCCTGCTGGGCCCCGTGGGTCACGATGATCTGGTCCGCCTGGGCCGGGATCCCCCGGCCGGCCATCATGGTCGCCAGGGCCCTCCGCAGGAGCGGGTCGCCGTTCGTGGGCCCGTACTGCAGGGACGGCGTGTTGTCCTCGAGCAGGAGCTCCTCGAAGACGAGCTTCAGGTCCTCCAACGGGAACGCCTCGGGGTTGGGCAGCCCGCCGCCGAAGCTAATGACCGTCGGGTCCTGGGAGTACTTCAGGAGCTCCCGGACGTCGGACGCCTTCAGCAGCTTGGTGCGCTCCGAGAACAGAGGTTCGAGGTTGGGCGCCATGCCGATCGGGTGAATAACGCGGCCCCTTACCTCTCAAGGAATCGCATATGCTGTAACGTTGAGACATCGTGACACGAAGTCGCGTTAGGCGCCTTTCCGGTTCCGGTGCCCCGAGGCGGCGAGCACCTGGCCCGTGACGCCGCGGGACTCTTCCGAGGCGAGGAACACGAAGACCTCGGTGACTTGATTCGGCTCTTTCCCTGCGAAACCGGACATCTTCGTCGCCACGAGGCCCGGGTCCACCGTGTTCACGCGCTGGGGCAGCTCCGCGGCGAGCTGGGCCGACAGACCTTCCAGGGCCCACTTGCTCAGGGAGTAGGGGAAGTAGCCCGTGGCGGGTCCCCGCGCGAGGCCCGAGCTCACGTTGATGATGGAACCGTCCCGCGCCATGTGGGGCGCGAGATGCTTCACGAGGAGCCAGGGCGCGCGGACGTTGACGGCCATCGTGCGGTCGAAGTCGTCCACGGTCGTTCGCACCGCGCGACCGAGTCCCTCGTAGACTCCCGCGTTGTTCACGAGGACGTGGATCGTGGGGAACGCGCTGACACACCGACGGGCGGCTTCCGCGACCTGGTCCGCATCCGTGAGATCGCACGGGACCACGACGGCCTCCCCGCTCGCTTCGCGCACGGCCTCGGCGGTCTCCTCGAGTTCATCCTCAGACCGCGCGAGGAGCGCCACCCGCGCGCCTTCGGTTGCGAACCGTTCCGCGACGGCCCGTCCGATTCCCCGGCCCGCGCCCGTGATCACGGCGCATCGGTCCAGGAGCCTCAGGGTCCCGCCTTCCGGAACCGCGGGAGGAACCGGCCCGTGCGGGCCGCATACGCCTCGTACCGCCCGCCGAACGCCTCGGGCGAGCGGAGGAACTCGTCCTCGATCCGGCCTCGGTACGCGGCGAGTCCGAGGATCACGAGGGCGAGCGCCGCGAGGGGTGGGCTCAGGTAGAGGAGGGCTAGCCCGACGGCCGCGAGGACGTTCCCCGTGTAGATGGGGTGTCGGATCCAGGCGTACGGTCCCTCCTGGACGAGCCGGTGTCCCTCTGTGACTTGGATGGAGACGGTCATGAACCGGCCCAGGGTTTGCGTTGCCCACCCCGCGAGGCCCATCCCCAGGAGCCACAGGACCGGACCCAGGAGCTGCACGAGGGAGGCGTCGGGGAAGGCACCCACGTGGGGCCAGTCGTAGAAGTCCGTCGGAAGCAGGAGCACACCGAGGGTCCATCCCTGGGCCAGGAGGGTCGCGCCGAGCCATACCGCCTCGGAGCCCCGCGCGGGACGGCGGGACGCGACGACCTTCCCCGCGGGACGCGAGACGGACCGTGCGAGGAGGGCGACGCCCGCGACGGTCAGGGCGAGGAACCCTCCCGCCACGACTCGGATCGTCCCGACGTCGAGCATCCGGGGCGTCCAATGCCGCGCGGGCTAATGGGATTGTGCCTCAGTTGAGCGGAACGGCCTCTCGGACCTCGTGGACCACCTTGATTCCCATCCGGCCGAGGAGCCGCAAGCTCTCCGCAGGCTCCAAGCATTCCGGCGAGATCACGCCCTTCTGGGTGATCTGCCCGCGCAGGAACTGCGTGGCGAAGGCCGCGGCCCCCGTCCCCACGAGGTACGCGGTCGCGTTGGCGCCGTACCGGCGCGACGTGTCCTCGTGCCGCATCCCCGTGTAGAGCCGGTGCACGACCCGCTTGCCGTCCTTCAGGCCGTCCACCTCGGTCAGGATCATGGCCGTGCCGGTCACCCGACCCACGAGATCCGTGGGCCGCGGGAGGACGCTGAAGAGCAACTTGCGCGGCGAGACCGGGACTCCCTCGACGGTCACGGGATCCTCGTCCAAGAGGCCGAGGCGGTGGATGGTCTGCAGGACCTCGAAGAGGGCGTCATCGATCGCGAGCTTGAGGTCCACGTAGTGGAGGCCTTTGCCGATGAATCGCCCGAGGGTCTCCGGCTCCTCGTGGTCCATGAGGTAGACGGGCTGGGAGCCCACGGGCTCCGGGAAGGGGTAGATCTCCTTACCGCTCCAGGCCGGAGGCCGCACGACCTTCCCTTCCTCCCAGTAGAGCCCGGGGCTGAAGACCTCCGCGAGGAACGTCTCCGGCGACCAGACTACGGGAAGCGGCGTGTCCGGGGAGGAGGCGGTGTCGCCGTCCCGGATGCGGATCGCATGCACGGAGTCCAGGGCGTCTGCCGCGACCCGCGCGAGAACGTTCCCGATGCCCGGGTCCTCCCCGCCTCCCATGAGCGCGGTCAGGCCTGCCTTCTGGAACCGCGCGTCGTACGGGAACTGCATGGCGGGTTCCGCGGAGAGGTCCATGTAGTCCGAGCCCACGTCCAGGCACGCGTCCATGAGAGGCAGGTCCAGGCTCGAGTGGGCCGCGTTGATCGCCAGGTCGGCGCCCTCAAGGACCTTGTCTAGGGTCCCCACTTCCGTATCCCGAATCGGCACGGCCCGGGCCTTGAGGCTCCGGAGCTTCGCAGCGAGCCCCCGCGCCCGCGCCGGCACCAGGTCCGTGATTACGAGGTCGTCGATCTCCTTCAGACGCACCAGATGGCGGGCCGCCACGGAGCCCGTGCCGCCCGCGCCGAACAGGACGATGCGGATGCTGTCACTCCTTGGCCCGCGGGACGGCAGGTCCCCCATCTAAAGACTTCGTAGCTCTCCCTACCCCCTCGACCTCCCAGTCCCTCCGGAGCATCGCGTACATGACGATGTCCCGGAACCGCCCGTAGTCCTGGACGGATTCCCTGAGGACGGCCTCCTGGACGAACCCCAGGCGCTCGGGGATGGCCCGGCTCTTCCGGTTGTCCACGTCCACGCGGATCTCGGTCCGATTCAGGCCCAAGGAACGGAATCCGTAGTCCACGAGGGCGCGGCAGGCCCGGGTCATGATGCCTCGGCCTTGGAACTCCTCGCCCAGCCAGTAGCCGACTTCCGCGCGGCGGTTCCCGGGGTCCAGGTATGCGTGGCCGATGACCCCGACCAGCTCGCCGCGATGCTCGATGCAGGCGTGGAATCCCTCCCCCCGTCGCATCTGCTCGTGGGCCCGCTGGACGAACCCCTCCGAGTCCCCGACGGTTCGTGTGAACGGCACCCAGGGGAGCCACTTGGCGAGGAACTCCCGATTCCGCTCCGTCAGGGCGAAGATTCTCGGCGCGTCGGACTCCGTGACGGGACGGATCTCGATGTCATCGTCGACCGGGATCGAGGCGGGGTACCGTGGGGTCAGGCGTACGTTCCTCCCGTGGGCCATGCGCTGGGCTCCATGGCTGCGGCCGGGCCTTCTACTTTGCGGCGCGCCTACTTCGCGCGGGCCCTTCCTTTCTTCGGAGGAGGCGCCCGGACGCCCACGTTCCGCGCGAGCTTCCGAAGTTCCTTCTCGTCCATCCACTCGACCCGGAGGTACTCGAACAGCTCCCGGTCGTTCATCCCGAGGCGGCGTCCTTCCTCGAGGCAATGCTTGTACGCCTCGATCTCCGTGGGCGTCTCCGCGTAGCCCACGCCGTCCGGGAAGAGCTGCTTCCCTTCCGCGAATTGGCGCACGTGGACCAGCTCGTGCACGACATCCAGGTAGATGTCCCTCGGCTTTCCGGTCTTCAGGTAGTGGGTCGACACGATTAGGTGGCCGTCCGCATCGCTGACGCCCATGTAGCCCCAGGGCACGGAGAAGTACTCGACCCGCAGCCCTTGGAGGACGTCCCGGGTCCGCGCCCCGAAGATGGCTTGGACCGCGGGCACCCGGTCGAAACCCTTGAACCGGTCCGTGAACCGTTCGTAGTGGATAGGGACCCTACGCGGGATGCGGACCCGTGGCAGCGGCACCTTCGGCGGCATGGTTCGACCCTTGTTCGCGGACGACCCGAAGCGCTCGCTCCACATGGGGTTTGGGGTTCATCGACTTGAAGGCATCCACGATCGTGCCGTCCGGCCCGATCACGTAGGTCACGCGCTTGGCCACGCCCAACAGGCCCAGGGCGTTGTAGGCGCGGCAGATCTCCTTGGAAGGGTCCGCGATGAGCGGGAAGTTCAATCCGTGCTTGGCTCGGAACTCCCGGTGGGATGCCTCGTCCTGGGTGCTGACCCCGAGGACGACGGCGCCCTGGTTCTGGAACTCGCCCTGTTCGTCGCGGAAGGCGCAGGCCTCCATCGTGCAGCCCGTGGTCATGTCCGCAGGATAGAAATACAGGACCACGGGGCGCCCCGCGTACTCCGCCAGCCGGACGGGCTTTCCGTCCTGGTCGACGCCGCTGAAGTCGGGAGCCTTGGTTCCGGGAGCGAGAATGTCCGACATAGGATCCGCGATTTCCAGAAATCGGCCGTTCTTGAACCATTGCCCCAATTAGGCACACCGAAGGGCAATTATCGAATAGATGACTACCGACCTATTTTGCAGTCTATTCACTCCAAAAAGGCAATTCTTACATGAAAACCGTTAATAACCACCCCGTGTCTTTGGATGTTCCCATGTCGCCCGCGCCCGGGAGCCCCCCGGCAGACGCCCTGCGTTCCTCGTACCGGACCGTGCGGGAACCTCGCACCCAGCGTGTCCTTCGAGTCCAAGCCGCGCTCAGCGCAGCCATCCGCGAGTACCTGAACGGGGCGGGCTTCACGGAGCTCCTTCCGCCCATCATCGGGCCCGTCACGGACCCGGGCATCCGCGGCGCCAAACAGGCCACGATCAACTTCTACGGTCGCGAGTACAAGGTGATGTCCAGCGCGATCCTCTACAAGCAGATGATGGCGGCCTCCCTAGGAAAGGTCTACTTCTTCTCGCCCAACGTCCGCCTCGAGCCTCTGGAGACGGCCGCGACGGGACGGCACCTCGTGGAGTTCGTCCAGGTCGACGTCGAGGAGGCGGCTGCGACCTACCATGATGCCATGCGGCGTGCGGAAGCGCTCGTCGCCTACGTCCACGATTACGCGAAGACCCGCTTGGCCGCGGATCTGGAGGCCTTCCCCCGGCAGCTGAACGGGGCCCACGCGCCCTTCCGCCGGATGACGTACGACGAGGCGCGGACGATCCTCGCGGAGCACGCCCGGGACATCCCGTACGGTGTGGAGATTCCGTGGGACCACGAGGAGTTCCTCTCCTCCCAGTTCCGCGAGCCGTTCTTCATTACGGACTACCCGCGCGGTTCCCGCGGGTTCTACGACCGGGAGGATCCGGACCACCCGGGCATCCTCCGAGATTTCGACTTGATCTATCCCGAGGGGTTCGGCGAGGCCATCTCGGGGGCCGAGCGGGAGCACGAGTACGCGAAGGTCATCGCCCGCCTCCGGGAGACCGGGGAGAACCCGTCCAAGTACGAGTGGTACCTGGACATGCTCCGCGAGGGCATCCCGCCCTCCTCCGGGTTCGGCATCGGCGTAGAGCGTCTCACGCGGTACATCTGCGGCCTCCGCGCAGTATGGGAAGCGAGGCCGTATCCCAAGGTGGCGGGCGTCTTCTCCCCCTAGGCGGTCCCCGAGGATGAGCGAGCCCCTCTCCAAGTTGTACATGAAGTTCGCGTCGGTCCGGAGCGCGGCGTCCGCGGGGCGGACCTTCCTGGAGGCCTATCCCGTGGACGAGATCCTCCAGAAAGCCAAGCACGGGCGCGAGGCCTTGTACCCTTTCTCGGATCTCGACGAATACGGGCGGGCCCTCCTCGGCGCGGACATCGGTGTCCGCCAGGCCACGCGGTTCCACACGCTGGATCAGCTTGTTCTCCTCCCGCCCGTGTTCACGCCCAAGCGTCTGGAGAAGCTCGGAGACCTGGGCCGCGAGCCCTTCTTCAGCGACGTGGACCTCGAAACCTCCGTGGGCGGCTTCCGCTCCCGGTTGCCCATCACGATGGCCTCCATGGGTTCCACGGAGGTGGCCCACCGCGCGAGCCCCGAGCTGGGCCGCGGGGCGGCGGAGGCCGGGATCCCCATGGGGCTCGGCGAGAACATTGCGACGGTCTGGGGTTTCGCGAAGCGAGCGAAGCCATCCATGCCCTCGTTCAAGGAGCGCCTGTTCGCGTACCTGGACCGCCTCGAGGAGCGGCACGGCGGCATCGTGATCCAGCAGAGCCTCGAGGACGCCTACGACGAGCTCTGGAACAAGGTATACACAGACCCGGATGTCGAGCCCTACTTCCGGAAGGGCCTCGTGGGGTTCGAGATCAAGCTCGGACAGGGCGCGAAGCCGGGGCTCGGCGGGGAGACCAAGGTGAGCCGGGAGGTAGCCCGGGAACTCCACGGCAAGTACTACTTCCCCGACGACCCCGCCAAGGTCGAGCGGGACCTGTACGAGCGGCACAGCGCGCCGGGCACGTACACGGAGGAGATCCTCCGAGGTCAGCTCCGATCCTTGCGGAACAACTTCCCGCGGGCGCGGCTGTGGGTCAAGACGGGGCCGTTCCGGGATCTCCTCGCGCTCCTGCGCGTCGCCGCGGCGGAGCGGGCGGACGCGGTCCTCATTGACGGCAAGGAGGGCGGTACGGGCATGAGCCCCGTGATCGCGCTGAAGGACCTAGGCCTCCCGACCGTCGCGTGCCTCAAGCGGATCCAGGACGCCCGCGTCGAGGGGCTCGGCCTCCCGTACGTGCTCTCGGGACGCATGTACGACGGCGGTCACGTAACGAAGGCCCTCGCCCTCGGGGCCACGGCCTGTGCCTTCGGCCGTCCGTTCGTCCTCGCCGTGTCCGTCGGCGGGGCCAAGGGGGTACGCAACTTCCTGGAAGCCACGGAGACGGAGATTCGGATGCTCGTGTCCGCGCTGGGAAAGTACTCCCTGGCCGACCTCGGGCGCGAGGACGTCGGGGCGCTGGACCGCGATTTGGCGGACGCGATGAACGTGCCCTACGTGTACGCGGGCTGAGCTCAAGCCCCGCCCACGATGCCTGTCTCGACGCTCTGGACCTGGGGGAGGTGGTCCGCGATCAGCTTCCAGGAGTTGCCGTCGTCCCGGCTCGCGTACAGCTGCCCCGTGGTCGTGCCGACGTAGATCCCCGCGGGATCGTTCACGTCCGCGCGCATGCCGTCTCGGAGGACGGTGAACCACGCGTCCTTCTGCGGAAGCCCCTTCGTGATCTTGGTCCAGCTCTTGCCCCCGTTCGCGATCCGGAAGATGGCCATCGCGCCTCCCGGCATGACCCGGTTGCCGTCGCCCTCGAGCGGGGCGGTGTACGCGGTGCCTCGGTCATGCGGATGGGCGACCATGGGAAACCCAAACGGCGCGTCGTATGCGGGGTTCCGGGGGAGACCCTTCTCGATTCGCGTCCACGCGTCCTCGCCGCGTGTCCGCCGGTAGACGCCCATGTGGTTCTGCTGGTACACGATCGCGGGGTCCTTGGGATCGCGGGCCATCTTGTGCACGCACGTGAACGAGGTCTCCTGGCAGGTTTCGCCAGGCGTGCCGCCGCGAAGGCCTCCGTCCATGTGGCGCCAAGAATCTCCGGCGTCGTGCGTACCGAAGATGCCGGCCGACGAGATGCCGATGAGCATCCGTTTTGCGTCGCCCGGATAGGGGAGGATCGTGTGCAGGCACAGTCCACCGCCGCCCGCGGGCCACTTGTCCCGCGCGGGGAAGGCGTTCAGCCCATCGACGGAAGCCCACGTCTCACCGCCGTCCGTGCTTCGGAACAATCCCGCGGGCTCCGTGCCTGCGTAGAGGGCGCCGTCCTGGCCCGCCTGGATCTGCCAAATGCGCGTGACGCTCAGCCCCGACTCCTTGGAGAACCGTGGCCCTTCCTTGGGAATCTTCCACGTCGCCCCGAAATCTGTGGACCTCGCGACGACCGCCCCCCAGTGCTCGCTCGTAACCGCCGCGTACGCGGTCTTGCCGTCCCGCGGGTCCAGGATGGCATGCCGCACGGTGTCGCCCTTGAAGAACGGGCCGCTGGAGGCCCACGACCTCCGGTCCCTCGAACTCAGGACAAACAATCCCTTGCGCGTGCCCGCCATCACGATCGTGTCGCCCTTCTTCGGTTTCGCCATGTCAACCGCCTGCTACGGAGGGGAGGATGTGGACGGTGTCCCCTTCCCGGAGCCGCACGTCCTGCGGCTCGAGGTGGGAGACCAGCTCGTCGTTGACGAACGCGTTCACGAACCTCCGCAATCGCCCCTGGTCATCTAGGATCCGGTACCCGAGCCCCGGGAAGTCCGCGGCGAGCTTCGCGATGGCGTCCGCGAGGGTGGCCGCCGGCACATCGACGGCCTCGTGCCCGCGGGCGTAGGAGCGCAGGGCCGACGGCAACGTAACACGGATGCGGGGACCCTCCTCGACCATGGAGCCCCACCTCATCCCGCCCAGGCGATTTAAGGTTGCCCTAAACCGGGTCCCCGTGCGCCTCAAGTAGAACCGCCGGTTGTCGGGACCACGATGGCGAAGTTCGTTCGGTACGGGCCTGCCCCGCGGTACGGCATGCCCGAGGCCGGCTTCTGCGCCTCCTCCTTCGTCCTCGTGCGCCACGGCCGAAAAATCCTCGCGGGCATTCCCGAGGACCATCGCAAGTGGCGGGAGCAGTGGCAGCCCAACATCAACACATACCGGCCCCAGGACCAGGAGGCCGAGTTCGCGTCATGGCGCCTCCCGGCGGCCTTCCTTCTTGAGGGCGAGCATCCGGAGGCCACGGCCCGGCGCGTGCTCAAGGACCAGCTCCAGGTCCCTCCGAAGCGGCTGGACCGGCCTGCGATCTTCTCCTTCTACGACCGGAGCAGTTGGTATCCGGGCCGCCGCCACTTCGATCTCTGCTTTGTGTACGAGGTGCACAACTCGGCTCCTCACGAGATTCCGCCCTGGTGGGAGCGACTGGAGTTCGTGGACATGGACTTCCTGCGGAAACAGGAGCTCGGGAGCGCGATGAGCGACCTCGTGAAGAGCCTCACCCGGTGAGCGGGCCGGATCAGTGCAGCCAGTCCGTCATGCGGAGGACAACAGGCCGTCGCGCTTGGATGAACGAGTACGCTTCGTCGACGGTCATGCCCTTGTACCTGTGCAGGTACCAGGCTACGGCCAGCGGGCTGCGCTTCGTGCCCGCGCCGCAGTGGACGAACACGCGGTCCCCGCGGGCGAGCATCGCGTCGATTGCGGCCGCGGCTTCGTCCAGCTTGGCCGTATCCGCCCTCCCATCCCTGTGGAACGGAATCCACGTCGCGTCGGGGCGCGACTTGAGCGGGATGTCTTCGCGCACATAGACCACAGAGCCCTTGAACTCCGCCAGGTCCTTTCCGTCCCCAAGGAACAGGTTGGGGAGGATTTCGTCGGCCGTCATGGACACCTTCCTTGTATGTCGCGACCTACGCGCGGCAGAGCCTTCTGCCTTCTCCCTTTTCTGAGCGGACTCAGGCGGGTACGCGGATCAGCGCGGACCAGTCCTCCAACAGCGCCTGCGCGGCGTTGTACCCGGGGGCCCCGGTGATGCCGCCTCCGGGATGAGCGCCGGATCCGCCTAGGTAGAGACCCGCGATCGGCGTGCGGTACTGGCTCCATCCAGGCGCGGGGCGGAGGACGAGCTGCTGGTTCAGGGTCATCTCGCCGTGGTAAATGTGGCCGTCCGTGAGGCCGAATCGCCGCTCCAGGTCCACGGGCGTCAGGACCTCTCGCGCGAGGACGAGACGTCGCAGACCCGGCAAACGAGCATCGAGGAGGTCCACGACCGTGTCTCCAAGCGCCTCCCGCCTACCGTCCCAGTCCCCCGCCTTCCGGTGGTAGGGCGCGTACTGGACCAACACCGACAGGATGTGCTTGCCGGACGGTGCGAGGTCTGGGTCCAGCAGGGTGGGCACGACGATGTCGAGGAACGGCTGCTGGGACGGATCGCCGTACTTCGCGTCGTCATAGGCGCGCTCGATGTACTCCAGGGACGGGGCGATTCGCAGGTGGGGAGCGAGGCCTCCGTCCCCTCCGGGCCAGGCCGGGAGCCCGTCCACGGCCAGGTTCACCTTCGCGACGACACCTTCCGTTTGGAAGTTGCGGATGTGGTCTACGAAATCCCGCGGGAGATCCGCGGGTTCCACGAGCTTCAGGAACGTGCGCTTGGGGTCCGCGTTGGAGAGGACTGCATGGGCCAGGACCATCTCGCCCGAGGCGAGCTGCACGCCGGTCGTGCGTCCCTCTTTGGTCAGGATGCGGCGTACCTCCGCATCCGTCCGGATTCCCACGCCCGCCTCCTGGGCCGCGGCGGCAAGGGATCGGGTCAGGTTCCCCATGCCGCCTCGGACGAGGGCCCATCCACTTCCCTGGGTGTCCGCCGCGAAATGATGCAGGAGCCCGAACGCCGTCCCCGGAGAGTACGGGCCGCGGAACGTGCCCACGAGCGCGTCCACGGCGAGGGTGGCCTTTAGCAGGTCCGTTTCGAACCACTCGTCGAGAACGGCCCGCAGACTCATGGGGACCATCCGGATGGCCTGGTACATCGCGTCCTTCCCGAGACGGCGAAGCTTCAGCCCGCGCCGGAGAAGGAGAAGCTGGTCCTCCCATCGCCAATCGGAGACCTCGGGCGGGGAGATGGCCATCATCGGGTCCGCGATCCCGGCGATCGAGACCAGGAGGGACCGGAACGCTCCGTACGCCCGCGCGTCTCGGGGCGATAGGCCGGCCAGCTCCTGTGCGGCTCGCCCTGGCTCTCGCCAGAGGCGCAAGGTTCGCCCGGCCTCTCCCAGCGAGACCACTTCGGGATCGAGCGGCAGGAACTGGAGGCCGCGGGCCTCCAGCCCAAGGTCCCGGATGATTTCGGGCCGCAGGAGTCCGCACAGGCTCGCGCCGGGGAATCCACGGAACCCGGGATGGAATTCCTCGGTGACCGCGGCGCCTCCCGGTATGGAGCGTCGCTCGAGGACCAGGACGCGTCGGCCAGCCCGCGCGAGACGGGTCGCCGCGACCAGACCATTGTGGCCCGCCCCGACGACGATGACGTCGTACGCGCCTTGCAGCCTCATCGCCTCCAGAAGGCGCCGTCGTTGAGGATTTCCCGCGCCGCGTTGTAGCCGGGCGCGCCCATCACGCCGCCTCCCGGATGGGCTCCTGAGCCGCAGAGATACAGACCACGGATCGGGGTGCGGTACTGAGCCCACCCGGGCGCGGGTCGCAGGAAGAAGAGCTGGTTCGGCGTGAGTTCGCCGTGGAAGATGTTGCCCCCGGTCAGGCCGATCATGCGCTCGAGGTCGAGGGGCGTGAGGACCTGCCGTCCCACGATGGCCTTCGGGAGGTTGGGCGCGAACTGGGAGATCGTATCCACCACGGCGTCCCCGAGGGCCTCGCGCTTCTCGTCCCAGGTGCCCTTCCGCAGGTGGTAGGGCGCGTACTGGACGAAGACGGACATGATGTGCTTGCCCGGCGGCGCCAGGCCCGGATCGATCGCGGAGGGGACCATGACGTCCATGTACGGATGCCGCGAGAAGTCCCCGTACTTCGCGTCGTCGTAGGCCCGCTCGATGTATTCCACGCTCGGGCTGATCGAGATGGCTCCCTGGAGGTGGGAGCCCTCGCCCGGCATGCACGTGAAGTTCGGCGCTTCCTTGAGCGCGAGGTTCACCTTGGCGCTCGAGCCCTCGATGTTGAAGGTCTCGATGCTCCGGACGAAGTCCGGCGGCAGCTGGTTCCGCTCCAGCATGCCGAGGAACGTCCGCTTAGGGTCCGCGCCCGAGGCGACGATGGGTGCGAAGACGCGCTCCCCCGTGGCGAGTTCCACGCCGACCGCCCGCCCGTCCTGCACGAGGATCTGCCGCACCTCGGCATTCACGCGAATGTCCACGCCGTAGGAGCGCGCGGCGGAAGCGATCGACTCGCTGACCATGCCCATCCCTCCCTTGACGAAGCCCCACGCGCGGAAAGCCCCGTCCACCTCGCCCATGTAGTGGTGGATCAGGACGTACGCCGTGCCGGGGGAGCGCGGCCCGAGGAACGTGCCGATGATCCCGCTCGCGCACATGGTCCCCTTCAGGGCGTCCGTCTCGAACCACTCGTCCAGGTAGTCCGCGCTGGACAAGGTCATGAGACGCGCGAACGTGTAGAGCGTCTCCTGGTCCGCCTCCATGAACGTCCCCCGCATCTCGAACATCCGCCGCAGGTTCGCAGGGCTCAGGGATGCGAGGTCCGGCGGCGTCATGGAGAGCTGAGGTTTCACGAACCGCGCGATCTTGACCATGAGCTTCCCGAACTTGGGGTACGCCTCCGCGTCCTCCTTGGAGAACTTGGAGATCTCGCGCCGGTTCTCCTCGGGGTCCGCGCCGCGGTACAGGTAGCGGCCGTCCTCCAGCGGCGTCAGCGTGGACTCCACGGGGATAATCTGGTACCCGTGGGCGGGCAGGTTCAGGTCCTGGATGATCTCGGGCCGAAGGAGGCTGCAGACGTAGGAACAGACCGTGAATCGGAACCCGGGGATGACCTCCTCGGTGACCGCGGCCCCGCCCACGAGGTGGCGTCGTTCCAGGACGAGGACCCTGCGCCCCGCGCGGCCCAGGTAGGCGGCCGTCACGAGGCCGTTGTGGCCTCCGCCGATGACGATGGCGTCGTAGGCCTGGCCCGCCATGCCTCCTCCCGCTCCCGGATGGGCTCGGAATGAGCGGGCTCCATTTAACGATTCGTCTCGGACCCGTCCGAATTTCGCCGCGCCTAAAACTTTAACCCGACTCGAAGCTTCCCGAGCCCTGGCCATCGGGAGGCGAGGCGTGCCGAGGGGGACTCCATTTCATGCCAGGACGTCCGCGCTGTGCGAGAGCTACAGCTGGCGGAACTGGTCCGGCTACGTCTGCGCGAGCTCGTACCAGCTCGTCCCGGAGATGGAGTACCACGCGATCCGCGGCGCTGCGGGCCTCCTGGACGTCTCGCCGCTCTTCAAGTACCGCATCTCGGGGAAGGATGCGTTCCGCCTCGTGAACCAGGTCATCACCCGGGATGCGGCCAAGTGCCGACCGGGCCAGATCCTCTACACCCCGTGGTGCGACGACGCGGGCCACACGGTGGACGACGGCACGGTCTGGAATCTGGGCAATGGCGTGTGGGACATGACCTCCGCGGAGTCCAACCTGGCCTGGCTCGAGGACGCCGCGTACGGGATGGACGTGCAGGTCCTGGACGACTCCGAGCGGATTGCGGCGCTGGCCCTCCAGGGGCCCATGTCCCGCGCCATCCTGTCCACCGTGGCCGATGGGGTCGCGGAGAAGCTCAGGTACTATCGATTCACGCAGACCCGGCTGGATGGGGTTCCCGTCACGATCTCGCGGACCGGGTACACGGGCGATCTCGGCTACGAAATCTGGACGCCCCAGGACCGTGCGCTCGAGCTGTGGGACGCTCTCATGTCGCGCGGCAAGGGGTACGGGATTACCCCTGTGGGCCTCGTCGCCCTGGACATGGCGCGTATCGAGGCGGGCTTCATCTTGGCTGAAGTGGATTACACACCCGCGCGGAAGGCGATCATCGAGAGCCAGCGGTACTCCCCCTTCGAGCTCGGTCTCGATTGGGCCGTGGATCTGGCCAAAGAGTCCTTCACGGGCCGGAAGGCCTTGCTCGAGGAAGCGCGTCGCGGACCGCGCCGGAGGATCGTCGGACTCGAGGTCGACTGGGGCGTCGTCGAAGGGTTCTATCGGGAGCTGGGTCTTCCGCCGGAGCCTCCGCATGTTCCCTGGAGGTCCAAGGTGCCCATCTACGCCGGGTTCCGCCAGGTCGGGTACGGCACGAGCGGAGTCTGGTCGCCCCTCCTGAAGAAGTACCTAGTCCTCGGCACGCTGGATGCCGCCTTCGCGCGGCCCGGGACCGTGGTGGACCTGGAAGTTACCGTGGAGGACGAGCGCAAGCGGGCTCCCGCAACGGTCGTGAAGAAGCCCTTCTTCGATCCGCCTCGCAAGAAGGCGTGAGCCGCCTCCCGCTTCCTAGGGAAATCCATTTAACGGCCGCGCGGCTCCCGAAGCCGACAGCATGACAGGGTACGACACGATCGTGGTCGGTGCGGGTCACAATGGGCTCGTGGCCGGGGCCTACTTGGCCAAGGCGGGCCTGAAGACGCTCATCCTGGAACGCCGCGGCATGGTGGGCGGCGCGTGCGTGACCGAGGAGATCCATCCGGGCTTCCGTGCCTCGACCCTCTCGTACACCTGCGGGCTCTTCCGCGAGGAGATCAAGGCGGAGCTGCAGCTCGCCCAGTTCGGGCTCGAGGAGCATCCCCACGACCCCGCCCTCTTCCTCCCGTTTCCGGACCGGCGGTACATCATGTGGCGCCCGGACTCCGAGTGGAACCGGCGGGAGGTCGCCAAGTTCTCCGAGGCGGATGCGAAGGCCCTCACGAAGTACGACGCGTTCTGGGAGGAGTTTGCCGAGATGGTCGAGCCCACGATGCTGGCTCCCCCGGTCAGCCTCGCCGACCTCGCCCAGTTCGTGACCACGCCCGAGGCGGAGGACTTCATCCGGAAGACCCTCCTCATGTCCGTCCAGGACGGCCTGGACGACTTTTTCGAGTCCGAGGAAGTCAAGGTCTCCCTGGGGACCAGCGCGGTGTCGGGAACC
>JAWOML010000073.1:0-10032 GCA_033852515.1 Thermoplasmata archaeon
GTCTCGGGGCCCCCTCATGTTGTACACGCGATTCGAACGAGCTCGGATTCTCGGCGCTCGGGCCCTCCAGATCTCCATGGGCGCCCCCGGCGTGCTCGAGTCGTCCAGCGTGGAGATCGATCCCATGCTCATTGCCGTCCGGGAATTCCAGGCCGGGTCCATCCCCCTGACCGTGCAGAGGTTCCCGCATGGCCGTGATTGAGCGCGTTGAAGCCCGCAAGATTCTGGACAGCCGTGGGAATGCCACCGTCGAGGTCGACCTGTTCGCAGGCGGCAGGTTCCGTGTAGGGGCTCCCTCCGGAGCCAGCACGGGAGCCCACGAGGCCCAGGCGCTCCCCAAGGGAGGCGTGGACGAGGCCCTCCAAATCTTCGCCGCGGAGGTCGCGCCTCGAGTGCGCGGATGCGACCTGAAGGACCAAGAGGGGCTGGATCATCTGCTGCACGAGATCGACGGCACTCCGAACCTCGCACGGATCGGGGGCAACGTGGCCGTCGCGGTCTCGCTGGCGAACGCGAAGGCCGCGGCCCACGCCGCCGGGCAGCCCCTCTACCGCTTCCTCGGCGCCACGCGCGCCCAGAAGATGCCCTTCTCGTTCGGCAACGTGATCGGCGGCGGCCGGCACGCGATTGGCGGGACCACGATTCAGGAGTACATGGTCATCTCCCAGGGACCCCGGGTGGCCGGGAATGTCTTCGCGAACGCCCGCGTGCACCGCCTCCTCAGCGAGGCCTTGAAGAAGAAGTTCCCCGGAGAGCCGCTAGGGCGCGGCGACGAGGGCGCCTGGGTTGCCAAGCTGGACGACGAAGAAGCTCTGGCCCTCCTCGCCGACACATGCCGGACCGTAGAGGCGGAAGTCGGATTCCCCGTGAGGCATGGCATGGACCTCGCCGCGTCCGAGTTCTTCGAAGGCGGCCGCTACCGCTACAAGACGAAGAGTCTGAGCCCGGGCGATCAGATCGACTATCTCGTTCGCCTCGCGAAAGACTACGGCGTCTACAGCTTCGAGGACCCCCTGGACGAGGAAGATTTCGAAGGGTACGCGGAGCTCACGAAGGCCATCGGCACGAAGTGTGTGATAATCGGAGACGACCTGTATTGCACGAACGTCGAGCGCCTCCGGAAGGGCATCGCGGCAGGGTCGGGAAACGCTATCCTTATTAAGCCCAATCAAATTGGGACGCTGAGCGAGACGCGCGCGACGGTGGAGACCGCCCGGAAGGCCGGGTTCGCCACAGTGGTCTCCCACCGCAGCGGCGAGACCACGGACGACACGATCGCCCATCTCGCCGTGGCCTTCGGATCCCTGGGCATCAAGACGGGGACCGTCGGCGGCGAGCGGACCGCGAAGCTGAACGAACTGATTCGGATCGAAGAGGAACTCCACGAGGGAACCTGATGCAAGAGGAAGAGCAGACGGGCGTCCAGGGACTGCTGGTGCCGGAGGACGTCTACCTGACGTCCGGCGTCCACATCGGCACGCAGCAGAAGAGCGCGGACATGAAGCCCTTCATCTACAAGGTGCGCATCGACGGGCTCTACGTCCTGGATATCAAGAAGACGGACACGCGGATCCGCGAGGCGTCCAAGTTCCTCGCTCGCTTCAAGTCGGACAACGTCCTGGTGGTTGCCGCGCGGCAGTACGCGCAGAAGCCCGCCAAGCTCTTCGCCAAGGCCATCGGGGCCCAGGTCCTCGCCGGCCGCTTCGTGCCGGGCACTCTGACGAACCCGAACCTCCCGGAGTACATCGAGCCCGAGGTGATTATGGTCACGGACCCTGCCGCGGACCAGCAGGCCCTCCGCGAGGCCCTCAACGTGGGTATCCCCGTCGTCGGCTTGTGTGACGCGAACAACGAGACGCGGTATGTGGACCTGGTCATCCCGACGAACAACAAGGGTCGCCGCGCGCTGGCCACGGTCTACTGGCTCCTGACCCGAGAGGTCCAGAAGGCTCGCGGCTCCGTCAAGTCGGACGAAGAGTTTACGGCCACGATCGACGATTACGAGGCGTCCCTCTGACGGGTCGTCTCGGATGCGATATCCCGCGGTCGCCGGTGCGTTCTACGAAGGATCCAGGGAACCCCTGGTCCGCCAGATCGAGCGCTGCTACACCTCGCCGCTAGGCCCCGGAGCCACACCGAAGCCCCAGCGCGGGCCTAAGCAGCTCGTCGGCCTGGTTTGTCCTCACGCCGGATACCAGTACTCGGGCCCCGTCGCGGCGCACAGCTACGCGGCCCTGGCCGCCGATGGTCTGCGGGAGGCGTACGCTGTCCTCGGTCCGAATCACTACGGTGCGGGCGCACCCCTCGCGACGACGCACCACGACTGGGAGACGCCCCTCGGGACAGTCCCCATCGACCCGGAGCTCTTGAAGGCCATCGCGAAACCGCCCGTCGAGGATGACGTCGCAGCGCACCGCCATGAGCACAGCATCGAGGTCCAGCTCCCATTCCTCCAGCACCTCGCGCCGTCCGTCCGGTTCGTCCCCCTATGCATGGCCTTCCAGGAATACGAGCTCGCGGCCGAGGTGGGTGGCCTCCTGGCCGAGGCGCTCCAGGGCCGCGACGCGTTGGTCATCGCCTCGTCGGATTTCAGCCACGTCGGGATGAACTACAACCAGATGCCGCCTCGCGGGCAGACGGCCCCGGGGTATGCCAAGGGCCAGGACGCCAAGGCGCTCGAGAAGATCCTGGCCCTGGATCCGAAGGGCCTTCAGGATCGCGTAGCCAAGGACGACATCTCCATGTGCGGCTATGGCCCGGTGACCGCGATGCTCGTCGCCGCGAAGAAGCTCGGGGCCCGGGAGGCGAGGCTCCTGAAGTACGGGTCCTCGAGCGACGTGAGCGGGGACCGAGACATGGCCGTGGGCTACGGGGCCATCGCGGTCTACCGCTGAGGTCGCGTCTCCCGGTCGATCCACGCCAAGTAGGGTGGGTACGCATCGTCCACTCGGTAGGTCACGATGCAGGGAATCTCGTACGGGTGCGCGGCCCGCACAGCGGCCACCAGCTTGCGCACGCATGCGCGCCGTGTCTTGAAGATCACGAGAACCTCCTCGGATCGCTCCAGAGATCCTCTCCACCAGTACATCGAGTCGAGTGGCGCCATGTTGGCGCAGGCAGCGAGCCGCTGCTCGAGGACACTGCGCGCGATTATCTCCGCGGACCTCGGGTCCGGGGCGGTCACGTAGGCCATCACGTAGCGCGAGGCGGATTGTGCGGGCATCGGGTCCCTCCGAGAATTATCAGGGGGTGGAATATGGACGATGCGCTTTTATGTGCCGCGCTGGGTGGGTCGGACGGCCTCCGATGCCCATCGTCCTCATGTCCGAGGTGGTCGCGGCCCTCCGGGCCACGCTCGGGAAGCGCGGCATGCCCGACGGAGAGGTCCGCGTGCTCGCGGAATACCTGCTCTCCTTCTTCGGGTTCGAGACGGAGGTCATCGACAACAACCTGGACGTCGCGGACCGGGACGTGTTCTACATGCTCGAGGAGGAAGGCCTCCTGGGCACGCGGCAGGAAGAGGTCTTGATCAAGAAGGGGAAGACGTGGCGCATCCATTACTGGGTGCTTCGCGTGGACCGGATCAAGAACCTCGCGAAGGGTGCGGGGACGAAGCCCACCCAGGACGCCTTCGCGGTGTACAACGATGTCCCCGACGATGTCTGGGCGCGACAGTTGCCCGCGCACTAACCAGCCGGGATAGTTTAAATATCCCCAAAGGCTCGTTGCGAGTCGCCGATGGCCGACTGGGATCCCTACCTGATTGCGGCCGCCGCGGTAGTTCTGTGGACCGCGTTCTTCTTCTACTTGCAGCGGCGCAAGATCCTGGAACCGCGGAACCTGTCCCTCGCGGGCCCCATCCTCATGTGGCGCACGGGGCGGGGCCGCGCCCTGATCGAGCGTCTCGCGCGGCCCAAGCGGTTCTGGCGGGCGTACGGCGACCTCTCCATCTTCCTCGTCGCGGCCGCCATGATCGGGACCACGTTTCTCCTCGTGTGGGAGGCCACCCTGGTCCTAAGCCCCGCGATCCGGGCCAACCCGCCATCCCCGGACCTTCTGCTCGGGATTCCGGGACTCAATCGCCTGATCCCCGTGGGCTACGGGATTTTCGGCCTCGCGGTGGCCATCGTCCTCCACGAGTTCTGCCACGGGATCCTTTCTCGCGCGGTGAACGTCAAGGTGCAGTCTGTGGGCGCGGTGTTCCTCATCGTGCCCATCGGGGCGTTCGTGGAGCCCGACGAGACGGAGATGCGGGCCCTGCCTCCGCGGCAGCGCGCGCGCCTGTACGCGGCGGGCCCGGCCACGAACATCCTCCTGGCCGTCGTCTTCGGCTTCCTCTTCTCCACGATCATGATGTCCGCCGTGGCCCCGGTCCACAACGGCGTGGGCATCGTGGGCTTTTCGAGTTCGGACTCCGGAGCCCTGAAGGCGGGCATCCAGCCGTACTCGATCATCACGAACGTGAACGGCACGCCGGTCAACTCGTATAGCGAGTTCATCGGGGCCATGTCTCACGTGAAGCCCAACACGACGATCTCCGTGCAGACCTACAACGTGAACAACGGGACCTACTTCACGGCGCCCGTCACGCTCGGCTACGACAACGCGACGGGCCGCCCGCTCCTGGGGATTTACGCCTTGGACGTGAGCACGGACTACTACTTCCCGCTCTCGAACCCGGACAAGTTCGGCGGCATCCCGGGGGCCATCCTGACATACATCTCTCTGCCCATTTCCGGGCGCGAGCCCGTCCAGGACCCGGCCATCGCGTTCTACCAGGTCAGTGGACCCTGGGCGGCGCTGCCTCCGTCCGTGTTCTGGGTCTTCACGAACAGCCTCTACTGGCTCTTCTGGCTCAACATCATGCTCGGGGCCACGAACGCCCTGCCCGCGATCCCGCTGGATGGCGGCTACATCTTCAAGGACGGCATGGACAGCATCGTGACCCGGTTGCGGCCCGGGATCAAGCCGGAGGATCGGGATCGCATCGTGCGCCAGATCACGTACCTGTTCGCCTTGCTCATCCTGGCGCTCATCCTCTGGCAGCTGATCGGTCCGCGGCTCCCGCTGTCCTAGGCCTACCGGCGCGCCTCGTTCGCCAGGAGCCCGAGGATGCCGCTGATGAGGGCGAGGACCGCTCCGAGCGTGCCCGATCCGATGACCAGGGCCACGATCCCAAGGATCAGGTTCAGAATCCCGCCCGTGCTGTAGCTGCCGCGGTAGATCATCACGCTGCCCACGAGGATGCCCACGCCCAGCACCACGTCGACGAGGCGCGCGAGGAGCAATTCGATCGTGACGGTGGAGAGGTGCCCGAGATCCAAGCCCAGTCCGCCGACGAGCACGAGGGCGCCCCCGAGGAGCCCGAGGAGCAGGCCCACGATCGCGAGGTCTCGCTTCTCCGACATGCGGGGTGCGAAAGCCCCTCCCTACTTCATCCTTTCTCTAATCCGCCGGCGGCCCAGAGGCCTGCGGGGTCGCCCGGACAGAGGTTCTTCCCCCACCACATCCGGAGCGTGTGGAAGACCTCGACGGACCCGCGCTCGCGGACGAATCGGACGAGATCCGGGTTCCGCTCAGGCCCGCTGAAGGAGTACTCACGCGGACCGACCGTGTTTACGAGCGCCTGGAACAGGTTCCGCGCGATGTCGGGCCGTCCCGGAGCGACCACCCAGGGACCTACCTCGCACGCCCCGTCGAAGGGGCTGCCCACAAGGTAGCCCCGGATCTCCGAGCCTTCTCGGGCCACGAGGAACGTCGCCGGGTTCTCCTGGAGCAGCCGCTCGAGCAAGGCGCCCCGATCAGCCCCGAAGAATCGCGCATCGAAGGACGCCAAGTCGTCAACGTCCGCAGCGCGAGCGAGCTCTGCGGAGCCCACTTTGCCCGGCGTCGCCGTGGTCCGCCAACGGATCACCTCGTACTCCCCGTGGAAGCCGAGTCGCTCGTAGAAGCGGACGACGTCCAGGTACGCGTTGAGCCGCACGGTTTCCACGTGGGTCGCGGCCAGGTGGAGCAGCGCGGTCTGCATCAGGAGCCTGCCTACGCCTCGACCGCGCGCCTCCGGGCTCACGATGACCGCGCCCAGGAAGGCGAGGCTTTGATAGGTCGTCGTGGTGAGGAGGCCCACGACACGACCGTCGTCCTCCGCGGCGAAGCACCCCTCGGGGGACAGGGCCACGAGCCGCGCGATGTCCGCGCGGGTGTAGCCCCAGCCCTCCAGGTCGGTCAAGGTGACTGCGACGTCGATGTCCCGCGGTTCGAGCCTTCGGACGCGCGGCTCTCCCAAAGCTTCACCCTCCGCTCGAGTTCCTCGACCTCGTCGCACTCGTGGTATCCGTAGGTCACATACTTCTTCTCCTTGCGGTGGTGCTTGTACATGCACGGGCCGTACTCGTCGTCCTCCTGGCCGTACCACTTGTCGCAGTCCTTGCACAGATGCTTTCGCGGGAGCCGGGTTTGGAGGTCGGCCGTGCGCGGGTCCATTGTCACATGCCCCAAAACGTATCCTCCTTCCGCTTGATGGCGCAGATCTGGTCCAGTGTCTCGAGCTCGTCCGCCGTGAGCTCCGTATGCCGGCGCAGGGTCCGGGCCTCTTCCTCCGTCAGCTCGACGAAGAGGACGTCGCCACCCTTGATCTGCCGGCCGATCGTCACGCCGTCGATCGCGATGGCCACTTCCTGGCCCTGACGGGCCTCATCGAGGGTCTTCTCTCCGCTGCGGATGGACTTGATCCGCCCCAAGCCCCGGCCGTCCTCCCGCATCACGGCGGTCGCGCTCCGGAGCCTCCCGCTCAGGACGCGGACGCCGAAGATCGCGGGATGCGACGTCCGGAAGATGTAATCGCCGAGGAAGAGCAGCTTGGCCGGATATGTGATTTCCTTCCGGCTGGCCTCCTCCAGCTGCCGCTTCCGTTCCTCCCGCCACGTGCCATATTCCTCGATGAGGCGGTAGATGATGTCGCTCCGGAGCAGCTTGACGTCCGGGTTGTCTAGGAGGGCCGCCTGGGCGTCCGGGAGAAGCTCCGCGTTGAAGGCCAGGATGGCTTGATGGAGCGGGTTGCTCGCTGTGGCGACGTCGATCACGTCGCGACGGGAGATGGCCCCGAGCCGCGCGAACCGAATCGGAATGTCCGCCTGCTTGCACTCGTAGGCGAGACCCTCCAGGGACCCGATTGCGTCGGCCTTCAGGAGGATCCCGTCCTCCTGGACCTCCACGTGAGGCTGGGACTCCGTGGCGATCTCCTCCACGAGCGCCTTCACGTTCCCCTTGGCCACACGGACCGGCGCGCCCGCCACCGCGCCCTCCACGTTCGCAGCGACGAGCTTCACGCCTGCCGCGGCGGTCACGCTCTTCACGGAGTCGAACCGGTCCTGCGGGTCGCGGATCTCGTCCATGGGCTTCGGCTTGAGGAGGGCCTTCACCTTGGTCGTCCCGGGCTTCGACGGCGTCCCGAAGACGATCGTGTCTCCTTTGGCCAGGGTGCCCTTGTAGATGATCGCGTCCAGCGTGGTGCCCAGCCCCTTCTCCTCCTCGACTTCGAGGATGGTCCCTTCCGCGGGGCCTTCCTCCGTGGCGAGCTCCTTCTCCAGGAAGCGCTGGGCCAGGCCGATGAGCATGAGGAGGAGGTCCGGGATCCCCTCGCCGAACTTGGCGCTCAGGGGAACCACGGCGATGTTCGAGGTGAAGTCCGCGACCTTGTCGTAGCGGTCCGCGGAAAAGCCTTGCTCGAAGAGCCGTCCCACGAGTTCGTAGAGGCGCTTGTCGAACTCCTCCCGGGCGGTGTCGGGCTGGTCCGCGTAGGATTGGATGAAGGGCTTGTCGTCGTGGTGTCGCCACCCCGGAACGAGGTCGATCTGGTTCGCGGCGACCACGAACGGGGTCTTGTAGCGCTTGAGGATGTTCAGGCTTTCGATGGTCTGGGGCCGGAAGCCCTCGTTCAGGTCGATGACGAGAACCGCGAGGTCCGCCAGCGCGCCGCCTCGGGCCCGCATCGTGGAGAACGCCACGTGGCCCGGTGTGTCGATGAACAGGAGCCCCGGGACCTTGAACGACTTGCCCTTGACCAGGTCGCCGCAGGCCTCCAGGATCGCGGCCATGGGGACCTCCGTGGCCCCGATGTGCTGCGTGATGCCGCCCGCCTCGCGGCCCGCGACGCCCGTCCCGCGGATGCGGTCCAGGAGGGTGGTCTTGCCGTGGTCCACGTGCCCGAGCACGGACACGATGGGCTGCCGTATCGCGCCCATGGTCCCGCGTTCAAGGGGGCGACGCTATTAGAAGATTTCCGGAGATTCACTCCCGGAGCCAAGCCTCGTCGATCCGCTTGTACTCGTGGAGTTCCTCGGCCTTGAAGAAGAACCCGATCTCCCGCTTCGCGCTTTCCAGGGAGTCGGAGCCATGAATCACGTTCCGGCCGATGGTCAGGGCGTAGTCGCCGCGGATCGTGCCGGGCTCGGCCTCCGCGGAGTTCGTCTTCCCCATCATCTTGCGGACCAGGGCCACCGCGCCATCGCCCTCCAGGGCCATGGCGATCACGGGCCCGGAGGTGATGTAAGCCATGAGGGGCTCGTAGAACGGCTTGCCCTTGTGCTCCGCGTAGTACGATTCCGCGAGCGGACGTGGCACGCGCATTAGCTTCAGGCCGACCACCTTGAGGCCCCGCTCCTCGAAGCGGCTCAGGATGCGTCCCGCCAGGCCGCGCTGGATCGCATCGGGCTTCAGGAGCGCGAACGTGCGCTCGACCAAGGTCAGGCCCCCTTCTTGGCCTTCTTCGCCGCCTTCGGGGTCTCCGCCGCTTCCGCAGGCTCGTCCCGGCGGCCCTTGACCTTCTGCCATTGGCCGTCGAGCCACGCCTTGAACACGCGCCGCCCGTCCGAGGTGTCCTTCCAGGCGAGGAACTCGCTCTTCTCGATGTGGGTGACGGTCTTGCCGGGGTGGGCCTTGCGCGCCCAGGTCACGATGGAGTGCTTGAATGCGCCGTCCTCGAGGAAGTTCGCGTAGTACCTCTCCAGGTCCCCCCGGGATAGGTCGGGCCCGAGCCGCTTGTCCACGAGGTCCGTGAGGTCCGCGGGGGCGTCCTTCCCCTTGGGAGCCTCGATGGTCACGTCCGCCGCCGCGGCCTCCGGTGCGGCGGCCTCGGCCTCGACGGCGGCTGGTGCGGCCCCTTCCTCTTCCGTCCCGAGACCCTTCGCGCGCCGGAAAGCCTGGGTCCACGGGGTCCACCGCGGCACCCGCCCGAGCTTCAGCATGTTGAGCTGGCACTTGCTGGAGCAGAAAACGAAGACCGTGCCGTCCTTCTTGATGAACATCTTGCCCGTTCCGGGCTCGATCTCGTTCCCGCAGAACGAGCAGGATCTGCGAATGGGCATGGGATCACCGGACGCTCAGCTTGCGCGCCTCGCGCGCGGTCTCGCGGAGCATGAGGATGTCTCCGACCTGAACGGACCCCTTCACGTTGCGCGTGATGATGCGGCCCTTGTCCCGGCCTTCGTTGACGCGGACCTTGACCTGGGTCGCCTCGCCCGTCATCCCCGTGCGGCCGACGACCTCGACGACCTCTGCGGGAATGCTCTCCTCATCGGCCATGATCGTCCCCTGATCTCCGTCACTTCTTCATCGCTCGGAGCTTGGCCCCGAGGTCGTCCACTACGGGCTTGGCCTTGCCCGCATCGAGGATCGCGATGGATGCGGTGGCCTTTCCCAAGCCCACGGAGACGCCGAGTTCCTGCTTGCTCGGCACGTACGCGTAGGGGATGCCCTTCTCTTCGCAGAGGATGGGCATGTGGGCCAGGATCTCCTCGGGCTGGACGTCCTCGGCCATGACCACGAACTGGGCGTCTCCGCGCTCCACGAGCTTGGTGACCTCGTTCGTGCCCTTGCGGACCTTCCCGCTCTCCTTCGCGAGTTCGATGGCTTGGTAGGTCTTGTCCACGAGCTCCTTCGGCATCTCGAAACGAACGTACATCGGCTTGGCCATGTTGGAGACCTCCTTCCATCCCCGCTCGACGCAGGGACTTCATGAGTCACAGGCTCTCC
>JAWOML010000074.1:0-8832 GCA_033852515.1 Thermoplasmata archaeon
GGGCAGACGGGGACGCAATACCCGCACATCGTGCACGCGTGCAGGTGTTCCTCAATGGGAGGCATCTTCGCGAGCCGGGCCACGATCCCACCGTCCGGATCAACTGCGGAGCTCCGCGAGCTCCTTCCCCGCCTCGGCCGCGAGGGCTTGGTCCTCCTTCGCGAGTTCTTCGAGCAAGGCCTTGGCCTTCCCGGAACTCGAGGCGGCGGACGCGCGGAAGAGATCCGCGGACTTGCGGGCCGTTTCCGCGGCGATCTCCCAGGCCTTGGTCAAGGCGATCTCCTTCTCGAACGTGTACCGCGCCGTGCCGCACTTGGGGCACTGGCTTGGGAGGTTCTTGGTCTCGACCACGTGGCCGCAGACATAGCACTCCGCCTTGGAGACCGCGTCCAGGGGGTACAGGTTCGGATAGAAGGCGCTGTCCCGGGCCGCGGGCCCCGTGAGGGCCTCAACCCGGTCCCGCTGAGCGGTCTTGCGCCGCCCCAGGTCCTCAAAGGTGACCTTCACCCGGGTGTCCGCCGAGATGACTTGAGCCAGCTCGTAGAACGCGACGCCCTCGAGGACCGCGCCCAAGGCGTTCCGGAGGGAATCCGCGTCGCTCGCATGCTTCGCCGGCAAAGGATCGGCCACCCGAGGAGCCAATGGTGGGCTGGGATACCACCTAGGGCATATCAAGGTTCGTGCTTCGCCGCGAGCGCCTCGACGATTCGCTCCGTATGGAGGAGTTCAGAGGCCCCAGCCGAACTGCTTCTTGGCCGTCTCGGACATCATCTCGGGCGTCCAGGGCGGCTCCCAGACGATGGCCACGTTGGCCTCCTTGACCCCGGGCAGCTGCTCAATCTTCCGCTTGACATCCGCGCCCATGTACGCGGATGCGGGACAGCCCGGTGCGGTCAGGGTCATCTTGACCTCGACCTTGCCCGTGGCGTCGCTGATGTCGATGTTGTACACGAGCCCGAGGTCGTAGATGTTGATCGGGATCTCGGGGTCGTAGCACTTCTTCAGGACCGTGATGACTTCGTCCTTCGTGGGCATGGATGTCCCCCGTGCAGCCGATGTACGGAAGCGGCGGGATATGAACGTTCCGTCCGCGTCAGGTCCGCAGTGGGCGGCGAGCCGCGAATCCGCCCTCCAGCGTATGCCAGAAGCCCACGGATCCTTCGCCGCGCTGCCAGCAGAGGTACGCGATGCTGCCCTCGACCCAGCCGGGGAAGTCGATGAGCCCCTGGCCCGTGTCCTTGAGCTCGCAGCCCAGGGAGCGGATCTCCCGGATGTCCGCGTCCACGTCCGCCTGGACCTGCTTCTCCTGGGTCACCAGGTGCTCGTAGACCGCGCGTTCCTCCGGCGGCATCCCCTCGCCCGTGGAGTGCCAGTACGTCTGGGCGTCCTCGACCAAGTCCCGAATCTCTCGCAGTCGAGCTAGCTTGGGGTCCATCCGACGGAAAATCTCCGTGAGCCGTGGCAGGAGCGCGTTCGCCTCGTCCACCGTGAAGAGGCGCGCGGGGCCGTAGGGCTGCATCCGGAGGTCCACTGGGCCTTCCATCCCGTTCCTCCGACGAGGGTTAGGGCGTCCGAAGTCTATGAGCCTATGCCCGGCGCCCTCATGCGAGCCCATGCTCCGCCTTCACGGCGCGCGTGGCCTGGACCATGGCGTGCAGCTTGGCCTTCGCCTCGTCCACCGTCCGGGTCTTGAGGCCGCAGTCCGGATCGATCACGAGCTTCTGGGGATCGAACAGGGACAAGGCCTTCTCGATGCGGTCCGTGATCTGGGCTTGGGTCTCAATCACGTGGCTGTGCACGTCGATGACCCCGAAGGCGATCTCCTTCTTGAGAGGGTCCCGGCGGAACCGATCCAAGAGGTCCAGGCTCGAGTTGGACATCTCCAGGTCCAGCTGGTCGACCGGGAGGCGGTTGAAGTACGGATAGATCTCCTCGTAGTTCCCGTAGCACGTGTGCAGGACCGTCTTCGCATCGAGGCCTTTGGTCACGAGCCCGACGGCCCGGACGAGGAGAGGCAGCTCGTCGAAGCGGGTGGCCAGCGCGGGCTCGTCCACCTGGATGATCGTCGCACCCGCGGCCTCGAGGTCCCGGGCCTCCTCGTGAAGCAGGCGCGCGAAGGCCAAGGCGCCCTCCTCCCGCGACCCGTAGTGCTCGTCGAAGGACCAGTCCATCATCGTGTAGGGCCCCGTGATCATCCCCTTGACGGGCTTCGGCGTCCGCTTCTGGGCGAACCGGAACCAGTCCACGCTGATCGGACGGCTGCGGCGCAGCTCGCCCACGATGACGGGCTTCTTGTAGTAGCGGTTCCCGTAGGAGCGGACGAGCCCGGAGACCTCCATCCCCTCCAAGTTCTCTGCGAAGTAGGTGGCCATGTCCCCGCGGTACTGCTCCCCGTCCACGAGGATGTCGAGGCCGACCTCCTCCTGGAACCCGAGCCATTCCGTGGTCGCGCGCTCCTCGAGCCGCCGGAGCTCGGCCTGCCGCAGGGCCCCCTTGGACGCCTGGGCCCGCGCGTGGAGCAGGTAATCCGGCTTGGGGAACGAGCCCACCGTGGTGGTCTGGAGCGCGCTCACGGTCCGCCTCCCAAGCGACGCGCGGCTTGCGCGAGCACGGCGAGCTTCTCGCGCGCCTTGTCCCGCGGCAGGAACTCGAGCCCGTTGGACGGCGCGAGGTAGGATCGGTCGAGGTCGACGGAGTTGCGGAGCTCACGCACCCGGGATGCGACGGCCTTCGGATCCTCGAGCTTCGTGTTCCGCGCGTCCACGAGGCCCAGCGCGAGCGGCTTCTCGGACCCATGCCGTAGGACCTGGGGCCATGTCTTGGCTCCCTGGACGAGGTCCAGGCCGATCACGTCCGCGGGGAGCTCCAGCAGATTCCGATAGATCTTGGCCACGTCGCCGAAGTACGTGGCCAGCGTGAGTTCCGCGGATCCCTTGCGTGCCGAGAGGGTCTCCAGGGTGTCCCGGACCAGCGGGAGGTCCTCGGGCTGCTTCGAGAGGATAGGTTCGTCGACTTGGACGTGCTGGACGCCCGCGGCTCGAAGGCCGGCGACCTCCTCCGCGAGCGCCTCCGCGAACGCGACCGCCAGCGGGCGCTTCTTGCCGTAGTGCCGGTCCAGGGCGAGGCTCGCGAGGGTCACGGGCCCGGTGAGGACCGCCTTCACGGGCGCGTTCGTCGCGTCCTGCGCGAACTGCCACTCGTCGACCAGGATGGGCTTCGTCCACCGCGGGGCGTCCGTCACGATGGGCTGGCGGTAGTAGGTGTTCGTATCGAAGTAACGAACCAACCCGCCGATCTCCACGCCGGACAGGCCGCGGGCGAGATGGCTCGCGCTGTCGTTCCACGAGACTTGGCCATCCGTCACGACGTCAATCCCCGCGGAAACCTGCTCTCGCAGGACGGTCCGGATCACTTCCCGCTCCGCGGCGCGAACGTCCGCCTCGGAGGCCTCACCCTTGTCGAGCCGCGCTACCGCGCGTCGGAGGACCTGCTCTTTCGCCGTGTCGCCAATCCGAGGGTAAGTCCCCACGACCGTCGTTCGTACCATGACGCACCCTGCCGGCCCCAGCGCTCGGGGTCTTCGGCCGGCCGAAACCGAGGGTGGGATAAAAGGCTCTACATGCGGACCGGAATGGGATTATTCCGTGGGGCTACTTCGCGAGGGCCTCTTCCGTCTGCTCTTCGAGCAGCTTGACCTCGCCCTGCTTGTTGATGTGGTAGAAGCCTTGGAGGTCCTTGTACCCGATCTCCTCCATGTAAAGGCAGTCCACCGGGCACACGTCGACGCACTGCTGGCACCCGATGCACTTCGTGTAGTCGAATTCGGGGATTACGATGGGCTTGCCCTTCCGGTCGTTGGGCCCGTCCAGCATGTCGATGCACCGCGTCGGGCACTCCCGCTCACACTTGCGGCACCCGATGCATACGTCCACTTCGCAGATCGGATGCTCCCCCGCGCGATTCACGAGGACCGTCTCCTTGTCGGAGACCTCGTCGGGCATCCGGAGCTCCTCGCTCCGGTAGTACAGGTCCTCCCGCGCGTAGTCCGCATGCTCGAATTCCTGGGTGAAGTTCCAGGCGTCCGTGGGGCAGTACTCCATGCAGTTGCCGCAGAAGAGGCAGTGGCCGATGTCCACCGCGGGCCGGCGGATGATCTTCTTCATCTCGTCGAGCATCGCGCGGCTCGGGTGCAGGTACGGATCGTCCTTCTCGACCTCGTGGAACTCGAAGTAGATGCACTCGTTGGGGCAGACCTTGGCGCAGAGCTCGCACCCGATGCACTTGTACCAGTCGATGCTGTGCTGGCCCCGGAAGGCGGCGGGGAGCTCCACCTTCTGGTAGGGGTAGAGGTGGGTCACGGGCTTCCGGCCGCCCGGGACCAACTTGTTGATCACGGGCAACGTGACCAGGGTGTTTCGGACCGCCGCGCCGAACGGACGCAGAATGCCCCGGACCGTGCCCGCGGGGCGGACCGTGGTGAGGTCAGTGTCGGACTTGCGGGACTTCATACGTGTAGTCGCCTCGTTGGAGGTCCATGAGCTCGCCCTCGCGGGAGCTGACTAGGCGGCCCTTCTTCGTCTTGATCCATCCGGTCCGCTCCGCCTTGATCTTCGCGCTGAGCTTGAGGAAGCCGTCGATGAGGGCCTCGGGCCGCACGGGGCAGCCCGGGATGAAGATGTCCGTGGGCACGAACGTGTAGGAGCCCTTGACGACGCTGTACGAGTCGTAGTACGGACCGCCGCAGATCGTGCACTCGCCCATGGCGATGACCCACTTGGGGTCCGCCATCTGCTCGTAGAGGCGGCGCACTGCGGGCCGGAGCTTGAGGGAGATGGGGCCGTTCAGGAGGAGGACGTCGCATTGCCGCGGCGAGCTGCGGTAGATCACGCCGAAGCGCTCCACGTCGTACCGCGGGTCCGACGTGGCGGCCATCTCGATCGCGCAGCACATGATCCCGAAGTGCAGGGGCCACGTGGAGTTCCGCTTGGCCCAGTTGAAGAACTCCCCGACGAGGCCCTCCTTCAAGCGCTTGACCATGGCGCCACCGGGGCCGCGCTTGAGGGGTGCGTCAATGTTCTCGTCGACCCATTTGATGAAGTCCTGCGAGCGCAGGCCGACGATGTTCACCTGCTCGGGACGCTGGATCATGAGGGGTACCTCGTCGCTTCCGTGGGCCGCGGCGGACCGCGTAAACCGGAAGGCTTCTTAATCCTTCTGACACGCATCCGGGCTTAAACCCTGAGCGATTACCTTTACAGGGGTTGGCGGTCCGCGAGACCACCCCACGTCTCCCACCACGCGACGTCCGAGAAGAGGACACCGGGGTTCAGAATCCCTCGCGGGTCCAGAGCGTCCTTGATCCCTCGCAGCGCCGCGTACACCTCGCTGCCCCAAACCCGAGGAAGGACGTCCGCGCGGATCCGACCGATCCCGTGCTCCCCGGAAGGGGCGCCGCGGAACCGTCCGAGCAGCGCGTCATCGAACTCGCGGCGGAGCGCCACCATGCGATCCAGGTCCGCAGGGTCCGTGGGGTCGAACACGGGCCGGTAGTGTGTGTTCCCGTCCCCGAGGTGCCCGTAGATACCCGCGACCGTGCCGTACTTCCTCGTGAGCTCCGCGAGGAACCCGATGAACTCCGCGACGCGGTCCACGGGGACGATGGGATCCTCGACGAATCCCCATGGCCGCCGGGACCCGGGGCGGCGGAGGAGGGTCGGGAATAGGGAGCGGCGGGTCTTCCACAGCTCGGCCTGGCGGGTGGGATCCTCCGCGATCTCCGGCGGTCGGCTGAGCCCGTACCGAGGCGCGACATCTCGCACGATCCGCTCCGCAACCGCACCTAGGTCTCCCTCGTCGAACTCGACGAGAATCAGGGCGCGCGTCCGCGCGGGAATCCCATGGGCCTCGCGGCCCAGGACGTCCAGGGAGTCCCCGTCGATCCCCTCGATCGCGCTGGGGCCCAAGGGAAGGAGCTCTTCGACGAGCGGACCCATATCCTCAAACGCGTCCAGGAGGAGCAGCGCGGTCATCGTGCGCGGCGGCAAGCGGCGCACGCGGAGCGTGGCCTCCGTGACGACGCCCAGCGTGCCCTCGCTTCCGGCGAACAGACCGGGCAACGAGAAGGCGCCGCGATCCAGGGCATCCACGAGGGCGGCGAGTCCGTAGCCGCACGCATGCTTCCGCACGGGGCGGCGGCTCGTCCGGATGGCCGACCCGTGGTCCTCCAGGATGCGGCGCACGGTCTCCAGGGCCGGGACCCGGGTCACCGCATCCCGCCAGGCCGATCCGTCCAGCGGCACTTCGCCGCCGGCGAGAACCTCACCACCGGCGGTCACGACGCGCACGGACCGAATGTGATCCCGCATCTGCCCGTACTTCACGCTCTGGTACCCGGACGCATTGTGACCAATCATGCCGCCGATCCGGCACCACTCCCGGCTCCCGGGCTCGATGGGGAACCGGAAGCCGTGCGGGGCCAGGTACGCGTTCAGATCCAGGAGGGAGACGCCGGGCTGGGCCCGGACCCAGTTCCCCTCCGGACGGAATTCAAGGATTCCGTCCATCCGGGAGGTGTCCAAAACGATGCCCGGACCGATTGCGGCGCCCGAGAGGGAGGTGCCCGCGGCGCGCGGGGTGACGGGGACCGCGTGGGCGGTAGCGACTCGGAGAACCTGCACGACGTCCTCCTCGGAGCGGGACCGAACCGCGGCCACCGGGGGAATGAGGCAGGGGCTCGCATCCATCGAGTACTCCCGCCGAGAGGCCTCGTCCGCAAGGACGCGTTCGGCCCCGAGGGCCTCCCGAAGCTCCCGGAGAATCCCCTCGGTCTCCACCGAAGGCCGTTCCATCGAGGCGCGGGAGGACGCCACCCGGTAAAGCCCTTTGGGGACGCGCCCTCGCGACACGCGGGGGACCCGCGGTGTCACTCCAGCGAGTGACAGCTTTTTAACCCCCGGCCGAAATGCTCGGTTCCCGGAGGGGTCGCCGACGACGGTCAGCCAAGAGCGGGTGGACAGGCTCATGTCGTTCGGCCTCACAGACTACGAGGCCCGTGTGTACCTGGCGCTCCTCGAGCTGGGGACCGCCCCCGCGTCGCGGATCCCGGCAGTCTCTCGCGTGCCGCGGACCCGGGTCTACGCGACCATGCAGCAGCTCCACGCGAAGGGGCTGGTCCAGATTCTCCCCGAGAAGCCCCTGCGGTACAAGGCGGCGCCGCTGTCCGGGTACCTCAACGCGCTTGCGGAGGACTACCGCCGAAAAGCGAACCAGTTGTCGACCAACACGACGACGCTGCTCCGGGAGTTCGCTCCGAACCCGGGCGAGGACCCTGACGTCCGAGGACGCTTCGAGGCGATCTACGGACGGCGGAACGTGAGGGACCGGCTCATCGCGATGGTCGAAGGGGCCGAGTCCTCCGTGATTTCCATCGGCTCCATGCACAGCCCGGCACGGATCCTCCACGGGATCGGCGTGGACCTCGAGGAGAAGGCGGCGTCGGGTGTCCGGATCAAGATGGCCTTCTTCCTGAACTCGGGGAATGCCGCCGAGGTGCGGACGCTCAGCCGGTACGCGTCCGTACGGCACATCGACTTCTTCACTCCCGTGTGCCGTCACGGCGTAGACGGCAGGGAGTTCCTCATGAGCCATCCCGTGCCGGACGATGACTCGCCCTTCCGTGGCGAGGACATCGCCATCTGGACAGACGATTCGGCCATCGCGGACGCCATGGCCCAGAGCGCGGAGCGCATCTGGGAGATGGGGAAGCCCGTGGGCTTGAGGGTCCGGCGAGTCGCGCCCAGCCGCATCCGACGGCGGATCACGCCGATGGCGGAATCGTGAGCTTGGTCAGGAGCTTTCGCACGTCGGTCAGCGGCTCTCCCCGCGGGCCGGCGATCCGCTGCTCCGCGGGCGTCCGTTGGTAGTACGTCGGGATGCGCTGACGGATCCGCTCCCCCATGTCGGGGACGTGCTCGTTGTTGTAGAACACCCCGATTGGGATGCGGTCGCCCCATTCCAGGGCCTTCTCCAGGGCCAGCTTGGCCTTCTCCTCGATCTCCGTGGGATCATGGACCACGGGATCGTAGGTCGCGGGATCGAGCTTGTAGACCCGGGGCAGCGGCCTCCCGCCATTCAGCTCCGTCCGGTCCTCGCCGCCGTACCACTCCTTCGTGTTGATGTCGTTGTACGTGGGGCAGGGCTGGAGGACGTCCAGGAACGCGTAGCCCTGGTGGCGGATACCCTGGACGATCAGGTCCTTCAGGTGCTTCACATCGTAGGAGTAGCCGCGTCCCACCCAGGTGCAGCCCGCGGCGAGCGCCAGCCAGATCGGATTCACCGCATCGTTGATGTTGGGATGGGCCAGGGACTTGGTCTGGACCCCGAGCTTGAGCGTAGGGGCCGCCTGCCCCTTCGTGAGCCCGTACACGCCGTTGTCGAACAGGACGTAGAGCATATCCAGGTTGCGGCGCCCTGCGTTCACGAAGTGCGCGCCCCCGATGCCCATGCCGTCCCCGTCGCCGCCCACCGCGACGACCTCCAGGTTGGGGTTCGCGAGCTTGATGCCTTGCGCCACAGGGAGCACCCGGCCGTGGAGCGTGTGGACCCCGTACGTCTTGATGTAGTGGATCGTCTTCGCGGAGCAGCCGATGCCCGAGACCATGGCCACGCGGTAGGGATCGAGCTTCAGCTCGGCCAGGGCCATCTGGATCGTCCGCAGGATGCCGAAGTCGCCGCAGCCCGGACACCAGTCGTTGTGGACGTCCGTCGCGTAGTCCTGCGGCTTCAGGATCTGCTCAAGCGCCACGGGTCAACACCGTCCTCTGGGGAACCTTG
>JAWOML010000075.1:0-5054 GCA_033852515.1 Thermoplasmata archaeon
GTCGCCTGGTACGTCTACCAGGGGCCGTACAAGGATCTGTCCACGAAGGGCTGGGATGTGTTCTGGAAGAAGTTCGCCGTGACGAACCTCAAGATGGAGGGGGCTCCGGGCGACGTGTACGCCTGCAGCCCCGGGTGCCACACGGACGACAACCAGGCGAAGATGCTGACTCTCTTCTGGGCCCCCCTGGGCTGAGGGCCGGAAAACCTTAAGGGGAATCATCCCTTAGGCCGCGAAGCCGGGCTCGTGGTCTAGTGGTTATGACGTCACCTTGACACGGTGAAGGTCACCGGTTCGAATCCGGTCGAGCCCACTCCCCATCCTCCGCGGGGACCTCAGACTCGCCCGAGCCGCCTCGCAACCTCGTCGCGCAGCGATTCGGGCGGAGGCCGGCATCCGCACTCCCGCGTGTGTTCGAGGTGCCAGGCGATCCGCTCGTCCCGCGACGGGTTCTTCGGCATCGGATGCGCGCGGTGCCAGATCTCGTTCAACGCCATCTCCGGGTTCTCCCGTCCGTGAGGACGCCTCATCCTCAAGTCCTTGCTGCCGGAGCAGCGTGTTCGCGCACGAGAAGCACCAGCGACGCACACGCAACGAGGATCAATGCATTGAGCAGGAGGGCGAGGGTCCAGGTCCCCGTGGTCTCCCGGAGGACGCCCCCCACGACGGGAGAAAGCACCGCGCCGATTTCGGCGATCAGGTTCCACGCGCCGAAGGCCTGGGCCTGCAAGGTTACGGGAGCCAGGTCCGAGGTCATGGCCATGTGGACCGTTTGCATGGCCGCGAACGGGAGGCCGATGGCGAACAGGAGGCCGCCGAGGATCAGGACGTTGGACGGGCCCAGGTGGACGTAGCCGGCGAGGGAAGCGACCAGCGCTGCCGTGATCAGTGCCAAGAGGACGCAGAGTCTCCGCCGGCCAAGACCTCGGGCGAAACGACGGTCGGAAATCCAGCCACCCAGCGGATAGCCGATTCCATTGGCGATGCCGAAGGTGCCCGCGAACGCCCATCCCACAACCTGGGAGGTGTTCGCGGTCTCCGTGAGGATCTGCCCAGACCAGAATCCGAAAAGCCAGAGAGTCCAGAGGATCGCGATCGCGGAGACGTACATGAGGATCAGATCCCGGTCTCGAAGGACCGCGGCGGAGGCCTTTCCGAGCCGCGCGTAGATCACCGCGATCAGGACGAACGCCACCGCAATGATGGCGACCGCCTGGAGGATCCGCGCGGACCCCAAGGATGCGCCGCCTGCGACCACGAGGGGCTCCGTCAGGACGTACGTGGCCAGGATGACTCCGAGGAAGACCAGGGAGACTCCCGCGAGCCGCACAGCCGCAGCGGCGAACCGCGATCGCTCCCGCGTCTCGGCCGCTGGCGATTCCCGAACCCGGACGGCGTACGCGAAGAGCAGGCCCACCGCCGCCGTGGGCCCCGCGAACAGGAGGAACACGACCCGCCACGCGGCCTCCGTTCCCCAGACCGAGGCGGCCCAGTCCAAGAGTGGGACCGTCGCGACGGTCGCGAGGGTGAGGCCCACGGCGAGGCCCACGAAGACGAGCCCCATGCCCAGGGCCCGTTCCCGTTCCGGCGTCACGACGCGCACGAGCGCGCGGTCGTTCGAGTAGTAGGCCCCCTCCCCAAGCCCCGTGGCCACACGGAGCCCCACGAACCCCAGGAGGGACCCCGCGGCCGCGGACGCGGCCGTCGTGATCCCGGCCCACAGGGTCGACAGCGTGATGAGCACCTTGCGCCCGTACCGGTCACCGAGGTAGCCCGCGGGGAACTGGGTCAGCATGTACCCCGCGAAGAACATGGAGCCGATGATCCCGCCCAGGGCGTACGGGTAGCCCGTGGCCAGGAAACCCACTCGGTTCGCGATCATCCAGCTGACCATGGGCCCCGTGAGCGTGCGGTCCGCGTAGGCGACGGTCCACGCGAGGAAGAGCAGGAGCCACACCCGGCGGTACGGGGTCGGGGTCCTCCGTCGGGCGTCCACGGTCGGGGCGGTCAAGGGTCTCACCTCTCGACCGCTTCCCGGCTTGGCGGGCTGGAAGCAGGCGAACAACGCCCGGGAGCTGGGCTCCGGCGGGCGGGAGCGCGCGTCCCCGTTTTTACCCTTGCGGTGCCCCGAGGTGCTTGTCGAACCAGCCGAGGTAGGCCTTCAGGCGCGCCACGCGGTGCTTGGGCTTCCCGCCGCGGGACAGCTCGTGGCTCTCCTTGGGGACCAGAACCATCTCGACCTCCTTCCCGTAGTACTTCAGGGCCGTGAACATCTGGAGCGCCTCCACGTGCCAGCACCGCAGGTCGTCGAAGGAGTGCACGATCAGCAGGGGCGTGGTCACGTTCTTCACGTACCGGATCGGAGACTTGGCCATCGTGGTCTCCTCGTCGTCCCAGGGATCCATGCCCACCTGGTCCTTCGTGAAGGACGGCCCGATGTCGCTCGTGGCCCAGAAGGTCCACCAGTTCGCGATGCTGCGGTCCGTGACCGCGGCCTGGAACCGCGTCGTCTGGCCGATGACCCAGTTCGTCATGAACCCGCCGTAGGAGCCGCCGGCCACCGCGAGGCGCGAGCCGTCCAGCGTGGGCACGTGGGCGATTGTGTGGTCCACGGCCTCCATGAGATCCTGGTAGTCCCGTTCGCCGTAGTGCTTCCGGATGTCGGCGAAGGACTCCGTGTACCCGTCGCTGCCCCGCGGGTTGACGGACAGGACGGCGGACCCCTTCGCGGCGAAGACCTGGAACTCGTGCCTGTACGAGTGGCCGAATGCCGTTTTGGGGCCGCCGTGGACGTAGAGCACGAGCGGCACCTTGCCGGCCTTGTGCGGCTTCCAGAGGAGGCCCTCCACGGTCGCCCCGTCGCTCGCGCGGAACTCGAAGGGCTCCGGGACGACGAGGTCCAGGTCCCGCTTCGCTCCCTCGTTGAAGGTGGTGAGGGGCCGTACGGAGCCTGCGAGGGCGTAAAGCTCGGGCAGCCCGGAGCGTTCCATGGCCGTGAACACGACCGCGTCCCCGTGGACCGTGTAGGCCTCCACGCTCCGGTCGCCGCCGACGACCGGGGCGGCACGGCGGTCGGGCAGGTGCATGGCGTACAGGTGGACCGCGCGTCCCTCCGCGACCCCGAAGTAGACGCGGTCCCCGATCCACCGCGGTTCCAGGTTCACGCCGCCCATCCGCACGTCGCAGTTCAGGCTGTTGTCCAGGTTCCGGTCTAGGGAGTCCAGCCGTTCGGGCTTGCCGCTCGAGACGCCGATCGTCCAGAGGTGCTGGTGGGACGCGAAGCCCCGAGGCAGGTTGTCCCCGAGGAACAGGAGCCGCGCGTCGTCCGGGGACCACGAGACCGTCCCGATCTCCATGGTGTGGTCCGTGAGCTGCCGCGGGGCACCTCCGGCGGCGTCCACGACGAAGAGGTCGGAGAGGTAGGGATGCCGATCGTCCGTCGTCGCCACGTACGCGATCCGTTGGCCGTCGTGGGACCACGCTGCCTTGGCCACGTCGAAGTCACCTTGGGTGGCCTGCCTCCCATCGCCGGTCTTGAGGTCCAGGACGAACACGTGCTTCCGCAGGTTGTAGATGAAGCCCTTGTCGTTGTACCAGAACGTGAACCGACGAATCGTCCGCACATCCTCGTCGTCGGCACCCACGTTGGACAGGAACAGGATCCGCGAGCCGTCGGGAGACCACGCGAACCCTTCGATCCCCTCCTTGCGGCGGAGGAGCAGGCGCGCCTCCCCGCCGTCCACCGGAATCACGAAGAGCCCATTCCCCTTGTCCTCCTTCCCCATGTCCCGCTTGGACGTGAACGCGATCCGCTTCCCGTCCGGTGAGAACTTGGGCCCCGCGTCCTTCCCCGAGGTCGTGAGCTGCCGCGCCGCGCCGCCCGCGAGAGGCACGAGCCACAGGTTGCCTTCGTACTCGTCCTTGTCCTTGTCGAGGACTGCGCGGTGGACGGAGAGCGCGGCGAGGGCGCCGTCCGGGGAGAGGGAGGGCTCCGAAAGGAAGGCGTACGCGGTCAGATCTTCGGGTTCTACGGGTCGGGCCATGGCCGCGCGGACCGCAACCGGCCGCATAAAGCTAGCGCGGCGCGGCCCGACGACCGCAGGGTTCATGGGCTTCGAGCGCTCACGGGGACCCCGTGGCCGCGATCTTGGGTTTCGACATTCCCGACGAGGTACTGCTCATCCTGAAGGCCGCTGGAATCGCCGTGGCGACGTACGCGGCCGCGTGGATCGTGCGCCGGATCTTCCTTCGGACCGTAGAGCACGCGGACGGGCGGAACCTGGTCGCTCGCCGGGTCGGCCGCGTGCTCCAGGCGATCATCGTCGTCATCGGGATCCTGGGCATCTTCGCCGTGCTCCAGATCGACGTGTCCAGTGTGGTCATCGGCCTGGGCGCCGTGAGCATCGCCGTAAGCTTCGCCCTCAGCACGCTCCTGAACAACTTGGTCGCGGGCATCCTGATCATGGCGGACGACTCGGTCCGCGTGGGGGACACGATCAAGGTGGGAGACCTTCAGGGCCGCGTGATTCGCATGCGGACGCGGGCCACGGAGCTGGAGACCGCGGAAGGGAAGCGCGTGTTCGTGCCCAACGTGTACCTGGCCCAGAACCCCGTGCAACGCTTGGCGCGGGATCGCAGGGCGGGGTAGGCCCGTCAGGCGAGGTCCGGCGGCGCGATGCGCCTCACGACGGCGAGGGACATCTGCCCGAAGATGGGGTTCACGTTCTCCCCCGTCTTTGCGGAGGCCCAAAGGGCGAACCCGCCGTACTTCTCCGCCTTCTCCTGGGGCTCGTGCTCGTCGTAGAGGCACATGATCTCGCCCTTGAGGTCCATCTTGTTGACCGCGATGACCAGGGGCACCTGTCCCGCGATTCGGAAGGCCGCGGTGATCCACTGATCCAGGGCCTCGAACGTGGAGTAGCGGGTCACGTCGCAGACCGCGATGATCCCCTGGGCCCCCTTGAGGTACTCCTGGTGCAGGGTGTCCAGGTAGGACCGCTCCCCGATGAGGTCCCAGAGGCTCAGCTGGACCTCGATGGTCTTGGACGGATCGC
>JAWOML010000076.1:0-3678 GCA_033852515.1 Thermoplasmata archaeon
TCGAGGCGCTCCTGAAGGAGTTCGACGCCGTCTTCGTGAGCATCGGGACGCACAAGTCCCGCGGCCTCGGGATCCCCGGCGAGGACCTGGACGGCGTGTACTCCGCGCTCAGCTACCTGAAGGAATCCAAGCGGGGCGAGCGCAAGTCCATTCGCCCCAAGGTGGTCGTGATCGGCGGAGGCGACGTGGCCATGGACTCCGCCCGATCCGCGTTCCGCCACGGAGCCGAGGAGGTCACGGTCCTCTACCGGCGCAGCCGCGAGGAGATGCCCGCGGACGACCAGGAAGTCAAGGAGGCGATGGACGAGGGCGTCACGTTCCAGTTCCTGGTCGCGCCCGTGAAGTTCCTCGGGACGAAGCGCCTCGAGGGCATCGAGCTGCAGCCCATGGAGCTCGGGCCGCCCGACGAGAGCGGCCGGCGCCGGCCGGTTCCCGCGAAGACGCCGCCGGTCACCATGAAGTGCGATGCCGCAATCCTCGCCGTGAGCCAGGAGGCGGACCTCGAAGTCCTACCCAAGGAGCTCGAGATCAAGCTCGCGAAGGACGGGACGCTTCAAGCGGACCCCCAGACGGGCGCGACGAAGCGGACCGGCGTGTACGCGGGCGGTGGCGCGAGCGTGGTTCACGCCATGGCCGCGGGCAAGCGCGCGGCCCTCGCGATGGACGCGTTCATGCTCGCGGCGGCCAACAAAGCGTCGTGAGCGCGCGACGGAAACGCGCGTGCGCGCGCGTGGAGAACCGTCCCCGTCCATGGAGGGCGGCGAGTTCCGCGACCCATCCCCAAATGGTTAAATAACTCCCCTCGCGTGCGACGAGGGTCGTGCGGCAACTCATCGTCACGGAGAAGTTCAACGCCGCGGTGCGCATCGCCACCATCCTGAGTGACGGGAAGGCGAAACGGTCCTCCGTCGAAGGCGCCACGGTCTTCTCGTGGTCTCAGGGCAGCGACCAATACCAGGTCGTCGGCTTGCGGGGCCACATCATCAACCTGGACTACCCCGAGGCGCTCAACGACTGGCAGCGCACGGACCTCAAGGAACTCATCTGGGCGGAACCCCAGAAGGTCGTGACCGCGGGGAAGATCGGCTCCGCGCTCAGGGCCCTCGGCGCGCAGGCAGACGAAGTCGTCATCGCGACCGACTTCGATCGCGAGGGCGAGCTTATCGGAGTCGAGGCGCTCGAAATCGTCCGTTCCGCGAACCAGAACGTGATTGTGAAGCGCGCGCGATTCAGTGCGCTCACGAAGTGGGACATCGAACGGGCGTTCGGCGAGCTCGCGGAGGTCGACTTCCCCCTAGCCGCGTCCGCGGAGTCGCGGCAGTCGCTCGACCTCGCCTGGGGGGCCGTGCTGACGCGGTTCCTCTCCCTCGCCTCGAAGCAGGTGGGCAAGGACTTCCTCTCCGTGGGCCGCGTCCAGAGTCCTACCCTCGCACTTATTGTGGACCGCGAGCGGGAGATCGAGAACTTCGTCCCCGAGAACTACTGGACCCTCCACGCGAAGTTCTCCAAGGACGCGGAGGGCCAGGCCGTGGAGTTCCTCGCGGACCACGAGCACGGTCCCTTCTGGGCTCACCGCGAGGCGGAGGCCGCCAAGTCCCAGGCCGAGACCGCGACGAAGGGGACCGTCCTGGAATACATCCAGAACGAGCGAGAGGAGCATCCCCCACCGCCGTTCAACACGACCATGTTCGTCGCCGAGGCCAACCGCCTCGGCTTCGGCGCCGCGATGGCGATGAAGATCGCGGAGGATCTCTACCAGGGCGGCTACATCTCCTACCCGCGGACGGACAACACGGTGTATCCGTCCACGATCAACCTCCGCTCGGTCCTCGAGAAGCTCCAGGAATCCCCGTTCGGCCCGGAGGCGAGCGAGCTTGCGGCCCAGGAGCACATCCGCCCGAGCCGGGGGCGAGCCCAAGCCACGGACCATCCGCCCATCTACCCGGTCGCGGGCGCGACCAAGGACAAGATCAAGAAGGAGGGCCACTGGCGCATCTACGAGCTCGTCGTGCGACGCTTCCTCGCGACCGTCGCGCCCAACGCGATCGCCCTCGCGTCGGAGGCCCGGATCGATCTCGCCGGCCAGGCGTTCAAGGCCCAGGGCTACGTCATGCGGTCCATGGGCTGGAGGAAGTACTACCCGTACTGGACGGTCCGGGAAGCCAACCTGCCCATGCTCGTCGTCCAAGAACGGCTGGACCGAGTCGGCCCCGTCGAGGTCCGCGCGGACCGCACGAAGCCCCCGGCTCGCTACTCCGAGGGGTCCCTCATCCAGGAGATGGAACGCCTCGGCCTCGGGACGAAGTCCACGCGGCACGAGATCATCAAGAAGCTCTACGACCGGAAGTTCATCGACGGCAAGTATCCCGGCCCGACCACGAGCGGGCGGGCTGTGATCCAGGCGCTCGAAGACCACGCGGAGCGGATCACGCAACCCGAGATGACGGCCCACCTCGAGGAGGAGATGGAGAGCATTGCTCGCGGCGTCCTAGAGCCCAAGGTCGTCGTCCGGAACTCCCAGGAAATGCTCACGGAAATTCTGGAGACCCTGGAGAAGAACCGGGAGGCCATCGGGCAAGAGATTGCCGCGGCCCTCCGGGAGCAGAACTACATCGGGAAGTGCAACGTCTGCAAGGAGGGCAACCTGGTGGTCATCCGGTCCCGCCGGGGAACCCGCTTCCTCGGCTGCGACCGCTATCCGCTCTGCCGGAACACGCATCCCCTTCCCCAGATGGGCGTCATCCAGAGCGCGGAGCAGAACTGCCCCGAGTGCGGGTCGCCCCTGATCAAGCTCACGGACCGTGGCCGCACGACCATGTTCTGCGTGGCCTCGGACTGCCCCACGGTGCGGGAGAAGAACTTCATCGGCAAGTGCGACAAGTGCGGCACGGGCGAGCTGAGCATCCGCCACGGGTCGTACGGCAAACGGTTCGTGGGATGCTCGAATTACCCGGACTGCAAGAACTCGTACCCGCTCCCGGGACGGGGACTCATCATCCCGACCCAGGACCGCTGCAAGGCCTGCGGCCATCCCGTCATCAAGGTGATCACGCGCGGCCGCCCGCCCTGGATCCTCTGCCTCAACATGGAATGCCCCGCGAAGAACGGAAGGGCGAAGAAGGCAGCCACGACGTCCGCGCCGGGCAAGCCCAAGAAGGCTCCCCGGAAGAAGTCTCCCGCCAGGAGGAAGAAGACGGACGTTCCCCCGGTCGAGGCGGAAGTCCCCTCCGGCTAAGGAGACCCCATGAAGGCCACGAACTCGTCCACGGTCCGCGGCTGAAGGACGAAATTGGATTTCTTCTCCCGGCCGATGGTCGACGTGGGCGTGCGGCCGTAGTGGTGGCCCGGGCATACAATCAGGGCGTCGTCCATCGTGCGGACCTTGTGGAACAGGGAGTCGTACATGTCGCGGACATCGGACCCCGGCAGGTCCGTCCGGCCGCAGTCTCCCACGAACAGGCAGTCTCCCGTGAACACACGTCCCGCGACGATGAAGCAGCATGAGTCGGGAGAATGACCGGGCGTGTGGACCACCTTCACCTTGAGCTCGCCCACAGGGACGACATCGCCGTCATGGAGGACCAGGTCCTTGCGGGCCAGGCTCAGCTCGTGCGCCGCCACCTTCCCGCCCGTCTCGTCGGCCAAGCGCTCGTTGTCGAAGATATGGTCCGGGTGGTG
>JAWOML010000077.1:0-26369 GCA_033852515.1 Thermoplasmata archaeon
CGAAGCCTGAGGCCAAGAAAGCGGAGCCCAAGAAGAAGGAGGGCAAGTGATGGCGGAGAAGAAGGCCGCCAAGGGCACCGCGGGCCTCAAGCACGGGTTCTACAAGATCGAGGGCAACCGCCTGGACCGGACGCGACAGAACTGCCCCAAGTGCGGCCCGGGGACGTTCCTCGCACAACACGAGGGACGGGTGTCCTGCGGACGCTGCGGATACACCGAATTCGCCAAGAAGTAGCCGCATCTCGTGGCTTCGCGTTTTGATAAGTGTCCCATGGGCTTTAAGGACCCCCTAAACGGGGTGGGGTTCCATGCGTCGTCTCCTCCCGGGGCTGGTCATTGCGCTGGCCCTCGCGATTGTGCTCGCTTGGCTTGTCGCAGCGCCATATGCACCCGCCCGGCCGTTCCCGCTGCGGACGTCTGCGGTGAACTTCAGCCTGAACTACAGCGACCCTGCGAGCGACGTGTTTCAGCTGTGGACCTCGAATGACACCCACGTGACCGACGCGTCGGGATTCTGGATCCTGAATCCGTCACCCGGGACCGTGAACCTGATCCGCCTGAGCTCCGCGGACAGCGGAAGCGCGGTGAACGCCTTTCTGAAGGTCCAGACCACGATCACGGTCTCTGCAAACACGACCTACGAGATGCGCCTCTACACGAGGGCGGACAACTCCACGCACTACATCATCACGTACCGCGGCGGCATCGCAACCATGGTGAGCAACCACACGGGATCCGCCGTGGTCAACCTGACCGCAGAGACCTCTGTGGGGCCGCTGGGATGGCTCGAGTTCCACGTGAGCAAGTCGGACCTCGGCAACATCACAGCATGGAACATCGACGCGACCGCGAAGCAGGTCGCGGGCAACTACACGTACGAGGACTTCGGCTGGTCCCTTCCCGGGAACCCAGGCTCCGCGCCCGCGTTCCTCCAGGGCCGCGTCACGGATGCCGCCAACGGTGCAGGCCTGGCCGGGGTGAACGTGTCCACGGGGTCCGGAAGCTACTTCACGAAGACGAACGCCACAGGCTACTACAGTCTCCCTGCAGCACCGGGGACGTTCAACATCACGTACGCGCTCACCGGGTACGACTCCCTCACAAAGCAGGTGACCGTCCAATACCAGCAGACACAGACCGTGAATGCACAGCTGTCCAAGACTTCAGCCCTCTCATCCTACCTCCCATGGATTCTGATCGTGGTGGTTGTCATCGCAGCAGTCCTCATCGCGATCCTCCTGATCCGACGGCGAAAGCACTAGGCGCCGCGCTCACGCAGGTCAGGGAGAAGCTGCGGCAGGCGGAGTCCGAACCGCGACGGCCGAGGTCTGGCGGAACAGGCCAATGTCCGGACCGGGATTCTTAAATCCCCCGGACCATTGGCCCTCCCGCGCCCTCGTAGTCTAGCTTGGATAGGACTTCAGGCTCCGGACCTGATAACTGGGGTTCAAATCCCCACGAGGGCGTTTCCTCAGCGGGTAGAAACTGTTGCCACTAGAGCGAGAAGAGATAAGTGGCAATCAGGTACGCCGCGACCCAAAGAGCGCCTATCGCCAGGGCGACGAGTAGGTAGACCCGCCCCCTTCCCCGGCCGACCGCCGCTGGGTTGTCGCGAATCTCATCGTAGTCGACCTCCATCTCTGCCTCTTGCGCCCGCGCCGCGCGTTCCTGCTCGCCTTGGAGGCAATCGTAGTATGGCGATTCGGGGACCTGCGACGGGAGTCCTCGCAGCCCACAGCTCGGACAGCGCTGCCGGGCCATCCGCGTTCCGGATTCAGAACGGCGTCCTGGATGCGAAGTCTTTATGCCGGAACGCAATGCAGGGCGCGGTGGTCCTGCACGGCCCCGGATACTGAGGCGCTCACGTGGCCCACGGGCTGGGTGCGGTGCGCGTGGTGCAAGAAGATCGCGCCCTACGGCTCGCCGGACCTCGTCCTCGTGAAGCGAAAGCGAGGGAGCGCCCTCATGCACAAGAAGTGCGCCCACGACGCGGAACTCCACGACTGGGCCAACGCGCCTCCCGTGCACGGCGGGGACTGAACCCTCAGGCAGGCAGGTCGCCCGGCGGCGGCCGGTAGTTCGCGTACTGCTCGCGGAGGGTGAGTTTGGAGAACTTGCCTGTGGCCGTTCGCGGGATCTCCTTCGTGAAGACGATCGCATCGGGCAGCCACCACTTGGCGAAGTTGGGTTCGAGGAACGACCGCAGCTCGTCCGCGGACACCTGGGCACCGTCCTTGGGCACGATGACCGCGAGCGGCCGCTCGCCCCACTTCTCGCTGGCCATGGCGATCACCGCGGCCTCCTTGACCGCGGGATGGCCCATGAGGGCGTTCTCCAGGTCCACGGAGCTGATCCACTCGCCCCCGGACTTGATCAAGTCCTTCGTGCGGTCCACGATCTTCACGTACCCTTCGCCATCGATCGTGACGACGTCCCCGGTCCGGAACCACCCATCCTCGGTCCAGCGGTCCTGGGCCTCGGGCATCCGGAAGTAGCTCGCCGCCACCCAGGGGCCCCGTACTTGCAGCTCACCGAAGGCCTTCCCGTCCCAGGGAATCTCGCCGGACTCGTTGACCGCGCGGAGTTCCACAAACGGCGCCGCGATGCCCTGCTTGGCACGAAGCTCGTATTGCTCGTTTGCGGGAAGCTCAGACAGGCGCCCCTTCAGGTTCCCCACCGTGCCGAGCGGGGACATCTCCGTCATGCCCCAGGCGTGGATCACCCGCAGCCCGTGGCGGTCGAACCCCCGGATCAGGGACTCGGGGGCCGCGGATCCACCGATCGTCATCCGCATGCCGGGGACGAGCCGCCAGCGTTGGGGTTGCCTATCGAGGGCATCTAGGATGCCCATCCAGATCGTGGGGACGCCCGCTGTGAAGGTAACCCGTTCCCGCTCGAACAGGTCGAGGAGGCTCTCGGCATCCAGATGGGGACCTGGAAACACCTGCTTGGCGCCCACCAGAGTGGCCGTGAACGGGAGGCCCCACGCGTTGACGTGGAACATGGGCACGACGGGCAGGATGGTGTCGGACTCCGAGAGACCTACGCTGCTCGCGAGGCCCTCGACCAGGGTGTGGAGGACCAAGGCCCGGTGGGAGTAGACCACACCCTTCGGGCGCCCTGTGGTGCCCGATGTGTAGCATAGCCCGGCGGCATCGTCCTCGGCCAGTCTGGGCAGCTGGGAGCGGCCGGGGGCGGTCCTGAGGAAGTCCTCGTAGCTTTGGGTCCCTGCCGGGACAGGCTTTCCCGTGAGCGGGGCCACGAGAATCCGGTCGAACTTCACTCGGTCCTTCACCCGCTCGAGAATCGGGAGCAGAGTGTCGTCGATGATCAGGAAACGATCCTCGGCGTGGTTGATAATGTAGGCCAGGTCGTTCGGGTGGAGACGCAGGTTCACCGTGTGCAGGACTCCGCCTGCAAGCGGTGCGCCGAAGTAGGTCTCGAGGTGGACGTAGTGGTTCCACATGAGCGTGGCGACCCGGTCGCCAGGCTGCAGGCCGGCCTGTAGGAGGGCCTCCGCGAGGGCGCGGGACCGGCGGTGGAAGTCCGCGTACGTGTAGCGGTGGAGCGACTTGTCCGGGAGGCGGGAGACGATCTCGGATTTGCCGAAGAGCGCGCCTGCGCGGTCCCAGATATGGCTCAGGGTGAGCGGGAAGTCCATCATGGTTCCCTTCATGGGAGCGCCCCCCGCGTACCCGCCCCAACCGCGCCGCCAGCCCACCCGCCGCCCGTACGAGGACGCCCTCGAGACCCCACCGCCGCTCCCCCTCGCAGCGCTATCGGACCCGCGGTATAAACGGCTTGTTCCGGATTGGGGTTCGGAGGCCCACACGCGGGCTTAAGGAGTCGCGCGCCCTCTTCGAGCCCATGCGGTTCGAGCCGTTCGACCTGTTGGCCCGGGTCGTCGAGGGCCACGCCCGTGCGCGGTACGACTTGTCGAGCAGCGACATGCCGCCGACCCGCCTCTCCGAGTGCGGGCCCTTCAAGGATCGCTCCCTGGCGGAGAGCCACGTGGGTGGAGGGGAAGCTCTCCGCAGCGAGCTAGCGCGCGTCTACGGAGGCCGTGCGGAAGACTACATCGTCACCGCCGGAGCGAGCGAGGCGAACTTCGCGGTGTACGCCGCCCTCCTGGAGGTGGGGGACCAAGTCGCCGTGGAGCGGCCCACGTACCAGCCCTTGGAGGCCATTCCCCGCGGGCTCGGCGCGAAGGTCTCGCCCGTGGAACGCCGGGAGGAGCACGGGTTCCGCGTGACCGCGGAGGACGTAGAAGCCTCGCTCCCCGATGGGGTCCGGATGGTTACGCTTACGAACCTCAACAACCCCACGGGTGTCGGGACCGACCCCGAGGACGTCCGCGGGCTCGCGACGCTGGCGAAGGACCGGGGATTCCATCTGCTCATTGACGAGACCTTCCGGGAGCTCGCGTTCGAGCGGAACCTTCCGACCGTGGGAGGGCTCAACGACCGCACGATCGTGACCTCGACGCTGTCCAAGTTCTACGGGGCCGGCGGCCTGCGGATCGGTTGGATTCGGGCCGCAGGCCCGGTGCGGGGCCGCGTCCAGTCCGTCCTAGACTACCTCTCTGCGACCCCTGCTGCCCTCTCCGAGGAACTCGCAGTGGCTCTCTTGCAGAATCGGGAGAAGACGGCGCGGCGGAACCGGGCCCTGATCGAAGAGGGACGCAAGGTCTTCCGGGAGTGGGCTAACGCGCAACCCGGGCTGGCCTGGAACGAGCCGGTCGCCCACCTCACGTTCCCGGGGGTAGGCGGCGACACGATGCGACTCGCGAAGCTCCTCCTGGAGGAGCATTCCACGTTCATCGCACCGGGTGAAAGCTTCGGGATGCCCGGGCACTTCCGGCTGAACGTCGGAGTCGGAGCTGAGCCGCTCCGAGAGGGCCTGGAGCACGTGTCTCGCGCTCGAGCTGCGCTCGGAGACGTGTAGCGGGAAGCCGGGACCGAGAAAATGAAAAGGGGCCCGGCTCTGTCGGGAGCGGGCCGGTCAGGGCGACCGGAGGAATCCGCCTAGCTGAGCTGGACGGACCCGATCACCGGCGTGAAGACCCACGTGCCGTTCGCATCGACGATCGACCTCGCGAGGTTGATGTCGATGGTCAGGCTCGTGGTCTGGCCCAGCGTGATGTTGAACGGGTCGGCGGTCTTCAGCTCGCCCGAGGGCACGATGAAGTTCACCTTCGTGCCGTTCGTCATCACGCCTTGCGCAGATTGGACAACAATCCGCAGCTGGGTGTACTCGCCGACGGGCAGCGTAGCGCTCCCCAGGAGCTGGGGCACGCTCTTTACCGCGGCCAGGTCGACGGTCCTCTGGGTCAAGTTCACGGTCTGCCAGTCGCTGGCATTGCCTGCGTCCGCCGGATGCACCGCGATCTGGTCAAACGTCACGTAGACGTTCGAGAAGTTCGCGGCGGGGGCGTCCTGGATGGCGACGTCGAGGGTGCCGACCCCCGTGCTCCCGGGCGCCGTCGAAGCGGCGGGCCCGTGGGAGACGAGGGCGTATCCCGCGACGCCGGCCACCGCCAGCAGGGCCGCAAGGGCCAGCGCCACCGTCAGGGTTGCTTTCATACAATCCCGTCGGCGTCCCAGGGAGAAGGGTACTAAAGGGGTTCTTGGACGGAGGTCGAAGCGGGGCGGATGGCTTCAAGAGCCTTTGCCATTCGTTCTCGGAGGGAAACGGGAACCCGGGCGTCCTCGCCATCCTTGGGGTTCAGGAACACGCGCCGCACCGCGAGGTAGACGGGTGCGACGAGTGCACCACCGAGCGTTGAGATGCCCGCCCTCGGGCTCCCCGAGAACGCGGGGAGCACTAAGTGCTGGAGGAACCATCCGAACCCGAGGAACGTAGTGATCACGCCCAACGAGGATCCCAGCACGGGGGGGAGCAAGGCGGCCAGGGCATCCACCAGGATGGAGGCACCGTTGACCAGGGCTTCACGGACGATCCCGTTCAACCCGAACGCGAGGTCCAGCCAGAGCATGACCACAGCTTGCGCGGCCACGAGAAGGAGCGCCGTGGCCGTCCATCGCCGCCTCGCTCCCATGGTCCCGACCTCGACGAGGCAGCCGCGGACATAAGGGCTCTGGCTCGCGAAGGGACGTCGCCGTGCAGAATGGATCAGTGGGCCTCGAACCGAGGCAGGATCACCGTGAACGCGGACCCTTTGCCCACCTCGGAGACCGCCTCGATCTTGCCACCGTGTGCCGCGACGATGTCCCGGCTTTTCGCCAAGCCGAGGGAGGCCCCCAGGCCCGATCCGGGCGTTGGCGGCCGGAGTATCTGCCCGAGCATCTCCGGAGCGATCCCCACCCCTGTGTCCTCGACGGTTACGAAGAGGTAGTCCGGCAGATCGGAAAGGCGGACCCTCACGGAGCCCGCCGTGGTGGCCTGGAGGGCGTTCTTCAGGAGGTTCACGAGGACCTCGCGGATCTGCTGAACATCCACATTTGCGAACACGGCGTGATCCCCGACCTCCACGTGGAAGGCCACTTCGGGCCGCCGATAGGGCCCGACCTGCTCCACCGCAGCCTGGATCACCTTGCGGATGTCCTCGGGGCTCCGACGCGCCGTCCGGAGGCGGGGCACGTCTAGGAGGTCCGTGATGATCGCGGTGGCCCGCCGACGCTGCACCCCGATCGCTTCGAGCTTCTGGAGAACCTCGGGATTCGTCTCGCGGCGAGCGATGCTCGAGGCCAAGAGGGAGATGTTCGTGAGCGGCGTGTTCACCTCGTGGGCCACGTACGCGGCGAGCTGGCCCATGGATGCCAACCGCTCGCTCTCGGCGAGAGCCCTCTCGATTTGACGCCGCTGCAGCGCGTTGGCCAAGAGGTTCGCCACCGCCTCACAGAAGTAGACGTCGTCCGAGCTGAACGCCCTGGCCGCCGTGGCGTGGACCGCGAGGATCCCGAAGGGGCCGCTGGCTCCCGGGATCGCCAAGGTGACTCCGCTCACAATCCCTCGGTCCCTGAGCAAGGAAGTTACCTGGAAGCGCGTCTCGGTCCGCGCGTCCGCCAGGACGACCGGTCCCGTCGACGTCAAGGTGTATCCTGCCCAGCCGTTCGGCGACGCGTCAGGGATCCTTGTCCCGAGGGAGAGCTCCCACCCCACCCTGGCCCGGACGCTGAATGCGCCGACCTCGGGGAGGGCCTCCAGGATGGCGACGTGGGAAACGCGGAGGGTCTTCGCCACAACCTCGACCGCCTCGCCGAGGAGCGTGGACATGAGAGGCTCCGCGAGGGCGCGCTGCCCGAGCGATGCGATGGCCGCGTGCTGCTCCGCCCGGGTCTCAAGCTCCTCGCGGCTCCGGACGCGATCCGTGATGTCCGAGGAGATCCCCACGAACCCGAGAAGGGCCCCGGACCAGTCGTGGAGCGTCGTCAGCGTGATCTCCGCAGCGAACGTGGTCCCGTCTTTGCGGATCATCATGCGGTCTCCCGACCAGTGCCCCTTCTTCGTGGCTTGGTCCAGGACGCCTTCTGCGGTCCCCTGGGACGCAGGGGTCAGCACGAGCGGGCCGACGGGCTTTCCCAGCACCTCGGCGGCCTTCCAGCCGTACATGGTCGTCGCATACTCGTTCCAATACACGATCCGCCGATCCCGGTCGATCGCGATGACCGCGTTTCGGACCTGGCTCAATAGGGAGGCCTGGAAGCGAATCTGGTCGAGCGCCTCGTTGCGCTCCGTGATGTCCCGATAGTTCATGATGACCGCTCGAAGGTCCGGGTCTTCGAGGAGGTTCGTGCCGATGGCCTCCATCCAGCGCCACGTCCCGTTCTTGTGGCGGATCCGGAACTCCGCGGTGACACTCTTCCCCGGATGCCCCATCAGGTCCGCGAACATGGGACCCAGCTGAGCCATGTCGTCCGGATGGACGAATGCGAAACCCGTCTGGCCCCGGGAATCCTCCTCGGAATATCCGAACATACGGCTGGCCGAGGGGCTCTGCCACGTGACGTTGCCGTCGGCCCCCAGGAGGGTGATCCCGTCCGTGATCTTCTCGATCATCACATGGAACCGGCGATTCGCGGCCTCCCGCTCCTCTTGAGCCTCCTTGAAATCCGTGATGTCTTCGACCATGCCGAGGATGGCCAGAGGCTCGGCGCTCGTGGACTTCAGCACGGTCACGGTGAGCCGGGCCCAGAACGACCCGCCGCCCTTGCGCAAGTACCGCTTCTCCAGGCGGAAACCGGAGCGCTCCCCGCGGACCACAGAGGCGAACGCGGCCACGCTGGCATCGACGTCCGAGGGGTGCGTGATGTCGCGGATGTGCTTGCCCTCGAGCTCCCCCGGAGCGTACCCTGTCATGCGGTAGAACGCGGGATTCGTCCGCAAGAGCCTGCCTTCCGGGTCCACGAGGACGATGCCCATGGGGGCTTCGTCGAACATCGTGTGAAACCGGCCTTCGGCCCGGCGGCGTGCCTCGTCGGAGCGCTTCCGGTCGATCGCCAAGGCAACCTGGGACGACACGACGGTCAAGACCGCCTTCTCCGCCTCCGTGTAGCGCGTGTGCAGGCCGTAGCTCTGGACCGCGAGGACACCGATCGTGCGCCCGCCGACGGCCAGGGGAACGCCGAGCCAGTCCACGCCTTCGACGCCGACGAGGTCGACCTCCCCCCGCACCTGGAGATCGGAGAGGACCTCCGGGGAAGCCAGGAGGGGCGTTCCCGTGCGGAGGACGTATTCGGTGACGCCCTTGCCCGCCTTGTACGGGGCCGGCGTGGACTCCTTCTCGTCGACGAAGTAGGGGAAGCTCAGCTCGTCCTTCGCGGGATCGTAGAGGGCGATGTAGAAGTTGTCCGCAGGCATGAGTCCCGAGACGATCCGGTGGATCGAGTGGAGCAGGTCGGTCAGGTCCTGTGTGGAGCTCGTGGCCTCGGAAATCTCGTAGACCGAGGACCGGAGCCGCTCGTCACGGCGTTCCTCAGTGACGTCTCGGAGAATCACGAGGGCCACCGGGTCTCCCTCAATCACGACGGGGTCCACGGAGATCTTGCCGATCCGCACGTCGCCGGTCCTCGTGCGGAAGGCGACGTCCAGGTCTCGTGTCGAGCCTCCGTCGAGCATGCGCTCCCGGAAGCTGTCGAAGAGCTGGGCGTCCGCCAAGATGCCGAGCGCCTCGGCCGTGTGACCCACGAATTCCTCCCGGGTGAATCCCAGGAGGCGGAGCATCGCATCGTTCGCGTCGAGGAACCGACCTTCCTGCTGCGTCGCGAGCCCGATAGCCACGGGACTCGTTTGGAAGACCTTCCGGAATCGCTCCTCACTCTCGCCGAGAGCCTTCCTCTGCTCCTTGAGGCTGCGCCTGGCCCCGGCGGCGCGGATCTGTGTCTCCACCTCGGAGGGGAGAATCTCGTTGTACCGCGCGGTCTTCACCAGGTAGCCCGACGCTCCGGAGGCCAGGGCGCGCACCGCGGTCGGCTCCTGGCCCGCGTTGACCACGAAAATTTTGGGGACGTCCGGGAGGCGCTCCGCGAGGACCGAGAGGACGTCGAACGCGAGCATGTCGCGAAGCTTGGAGTCCAGGACGATCACGTCGAACCGCTGCGAAAGGGCCACTCGGAGGCCCTCCCGGCCCGTGCCGGCGATCGCCACGCGGAATCCGCGGCGGCCCAACGCCATCGTGCTGAGGACCTGGTGCTCTTCGTTGGGCTCGATGACCAAGACCGCCTGCTCGGAGCCTGCCTCCGCGTGGGAGGATTCGGTCCGGGGAGCAAGCGCCGTCGACCAGGCCTCCTTCGTGCGAGTCCCGAAGGACTCCGACGTCGACTCCCCGGAGACGGGCTTAAAGACTCTGTCAGCGGGAATGGACCGTTTCCTTGTCAGGGAGTGACACGCCAACGGTGGGCTTCGCCCTCATGCAGGCGCGTCGCGGGTCAACGGGTCCAACGGAAGGGAGAAACGAATCCGAGTGCGCGGGGCGTCCACGCTGATTCGGGCGTGGTCCGAGGACATCTCTTCGAGGAGCGGATGGAGGTCCTCGGAGGCGAGGACGGACAGGAAGGTCTGGAGCCGATCCGGCACGCCTTCGTGGCAGGACTTCTCGAACCGGTCCCAGGCCACGGTCACGGAGAAGTGCCGGCCCTCCCGCGAGCCCCGCACGCGGACCGCGCCAATCGCCCGGAGCCGGTCCGTAGAGCGCTCCAGGATGCCCGAATCGGGGACGATCTGCCGTCCGAGGGTCGACCGGGCGATCCCGGGATGCCTACGGATCAGGGCGAGGACCCGCCGATCCAGCGGCTCCTCCCACGCAGCGAGGAAGGGCTCCGCGGAGGCGGGGAACTGCCCCGGGACGAAGAGGAGGACGCGGTTCCCCAGGCGGCGCGTCCGCAGGAGTCCGTGGGCCGCGAGGCGTTCCACATGGAACCGCAGGGACGGGAGCGGGGACAGGAGGAGCCGCGACGCGGACCTAAGGTGGACGCCGGGATAGGCGGCCGCGGTCAGGACGATCTCGAGCCGCCGCGGATTCAGGAGCCACGAGGGCCCCGAGCGGCGGGTGGGCTGGTCCAGCTGGACGGACTCCAGGCTCAGGGCGCGCTGGAGGCCTCGCGCGAAGCCCGAAGGGGCGGCCACGCCCGGGTATTGCGGCGGTCCCCCTAATGAGTTTGACTACCACCCGGCCGGGAAGGCGGGCTCCATGGCGAGCCCCAGAGACTCCCCGAGGGACCGGATCCGTTCTTCCAGCGGGGCGAAGGTTCCGGGCGCATCCCGCGCCTCCCGATAGGCGGCTCCGGCCCCCGCCGCGCTCGCGGCAGGCGCAATCCGCTCCCAGACGCCCGGTCGGAACCGCAAACGGTCGAACAGGACCCGCCGCGTCCCGGAGGCCCGGATGCCTCGCAGGAGCGGCTCCAGGGTGGCCTCTGTGGTCACCGGGAGGATCGGACCCACGAACGCCCAGGTCCGCACACCGGCCTGGTTCAGGGTCCGTAAGCTCGCCAGGCGGCGCTCCGACGGGCTGGCGAACGGCTCGAAGCGGCGGCGTTCGACCTCGTCCAGGGTGGTGACGGTCACCCCGACCTCGGCCTCACTCAGCCGCATGAGGAGGTCGAGGTCCTTGAGCACGAGGCTCGACTTGGTCTGCACGCTGACCGGGAAATCGAAACGCAGAAGCTGCTCCAGGCAGTAGCGCGTGAGATGGTACCGGCCCTCGATGGGCTGGTAGCCGTCGGTCACGGTCCCCAGGCCTACCACACCGCGCGGCTTCCGCTTCAGCTCCCGGGCGAGGACCGCCGGGATGTTCCGTTTCACGTCCACGAACCGGCCCCAGGCCCGATCCTCCCGGAGGACGGACGGCGCGTAGCAGTAGACGCAGCCGATGGAACAACCGCGATAGGGGTTCAGGGCGTAATCCAATCCCGGGAGGCTCGACTCGGATAGGGCCGTGGTGCAGGAGACCTCGCGGACCTTCATGGGGATCGCATCTGGGACGCGCGCTCGAGGGCTTCCCGGGCCGTGGGCGTCAGCTCGTACTCCCCCAGCTCCTTGAGCGGGATGAACCGTGCGTTGTCCGCATCCGAGGCGGGGAACGGCTCCCCCGAGACGTAGTCGCAGAGGACCGCGAAGAGGACGTAGTGCCACCGGACCCTACCGTCGGGCGCGGGGAGGACGACGTCCCGCACGTCGACGACCCGATCGGGGCGCGCGACGATTCCGGTCTCCTCGAGCGCTTCTCGGGCCGCGGCCTGCTCCACCGTCTCCCCCAGCTCCAGGGAGCCGCCGGGTGGGCTCCACAGGCCGCGGCTGGGCTCGTCCCGGCGCTTGACGAGCAGGACCGCTCCGTCACGGAACACGAGGGCGGAGACCGCCGGGACGGCGCGTTCGGGGAATTCGTTCGGCGAGGCCATGCCTGCCGCGGGAACGCGGCGAAGGACCCTTCAGCTTAGCGGTGGGCAGGCAGGATGGTGTCCGGCATTCGGACCCCGGTGAGGGAGCCGTTCCCGTCGCCGGAAGGACCGGTATGTACTTTTCCGTGGGTTTAGGGCCGTTAGGCATAAGTGGCCCTCGGCCAATCCTATCCCAACCCCGGGCCTTTGGTTCGGGGGAGGGAGTGTGGAGAGGGTGCTTCGTCATCCAACCGTCACGCTGTGCGTCGTCTGGCTGCTCGTTGCGTCCGCCGTCGTGCTGGGGCTGTTCGCTGGCTTGGCCCGGGCCACAACCTATCCGCCGGCCGCCTACCACATGGACGGCACGAACGCGAACGAGTTTTCGGCGAACTCGGTGGCCCTGCTGGACCTCAACAAGGATGGAGTCACCGACCTTGCGGTGGGCGCGCCCTTCAACGGCACCGGAGCGCTCGCGAATGCGGGTTCCGTCACCTTCTTCCTGTCTCAGCAAGTCGGACCGACCATCGTACCCTTCAGCCACACGATCACAGTCTTCGGCGCGGCCGCAGGCGACCTCTTCGGGTGGTCCTTGGCCAACGTGGGCAATGTGAACGGGGCGGGCCCCGCCCTGGCCGTAGGCGCTCCCCACGCGCACCCGGGTGGGCTCGCCTTGGCAGGTAACATCACCCTCTTCTTCCCGAGCGCAAGCTTCGATGGGAAGCCGGGCGCCACGATCAACAGCGCCCACGCCGGCGAGAATCTCGGGTACTCTCTCGCCGGGGGCGGGGACATCAACACGGATGGCCTGGATGACATCCTGTCGGGCGCGCCCTTGTGCAACACAGGCGCCGTTGCGGGCGGATGCGCGTACGTCTTCTACGGCGGCTCCCCGCGTCCCGACCAGGTGCCCGACCTGACATTCGACTCCACCGTCGCAGGAGCTCACTTGGGATCGTCCATCGCAGGCAACGGAAGCGTGGACGGCTCCGGAACGATGGACATCGTCGCGGGGGCACCCAACTACACCACGGGCGGCCTCCTGGCGCGAGGAGCGGCCTACATCTTCCGCAACCTGTTGGGTCCGGTGCGTCAGAGCATCGTCGCGGGCGCCAACGCAGGGGACCAGTTTGGGTTCGCGGTCGCCCTAGGCGACTTCAACGGGGACACGGTCGCGGACATCGCGATCGGCGCGCCGTACAACAGCGATGCCTTCACCCAGGCGGGGGAGGTATCGGTCATCTACGGTGCATCACCATTCAAGACGGCGGTGGGCCTGGTCTTGCACGGTCTCGCCGCGGACGAGTGGTTCGGGTTGGAGCTAGCAGCGGGGGACTTCCACAAGGACAACCTCGCGGATCTGCTCGTGGGCGCACCGGGAAGCACAGTGAACGCCACGGGCGTCGGAAGGGCCTACGCGTTCTACGGCAGCGCAGCTCCCTGGACCGCGGCCAACCTCACTCTGGTGCCGGGAGTGTCCGGCGCACATGCCTTTGGGGCGTCTCTGGCGATTGGCGGCAACTTCACCAAAGGGGGCGGTCCCAGCTTTGCCGCTGGCGATCCCCAATTCCAGGTGGGCGGTAGGGCCAACGAAGGACGCGCCTACGTCTACGAGGGCGACATCGTGCCTCTGCAAGCTCCGGCCCGAATTCGAGGGTGGGTGTGTGTGCCCTTCACCCTCACAGGAGGCCCGAACCCATGCGTCGGGCGGGCCGGCTTCACCGTGACCCTGGAGCCTACGACGCTGCCCCCCGTGACGTCGACCTCCAACGGGTCGTTCTCCTTCAGCGCGGCGGAGGGAACCTACTGGCTGAACACCACGCTGTTCCCCTACATTGACAACAGCACCCGGTTCTCCGTCCTGTTCAACCAAGTGAAGACGATCTTCGTGTTCCCCTTCAAGATTCCGATCGTCGCGGGCAACGCGACGGACGCGGTGAACCGAACGAAGTATGCGGGCGTTACGGTGGCCCTCTATAACGCGACGAATGTCCTCGTTAACACGACCACCACGGACACCTCGGGCGCCTACTCGATGTACATCCCGCCCGCGTTCTTCCCCTCCGCAGGAGGCTCCTCCAGGCTCACCGTGAAGATGTGGGATGCAGCCCACTACACGAACACGACGAGCGTCGACATCCGGCGGAACCAGACCGCGTACGCGAACATGTTCCTCAACCGGTTCCCCGTGGTCAACGGAACGATCTTTGACCAACGGACCGCCCTGCCGATCAGCGGAGCCACCGTGCAGGCGACCCAGGGTACTCAAGTCGTGGCGACCGTGACCACGAACAACCGAGGCTTCTACACGCTCGTCGCGACGAACGCCTCCGTGCCCCGCGTGCTCTACCTCAACGTGACGGCCCGAGGGTACGGCCGGGGCCAGACCTCGCTCACGGTGAACCAGAATGGGTCCTACAATCTGATCGACGTGTACCTCTTGGCCGACCGATTGCCTCCGACGTCCAACGTCTGGCCTCTGCTGCCTACGTACACGACGACCGCGGTGTTCGGCCTATCCGCGAACGCCTCAGACAACAATGGGGTCCAGCAGGTCCAGCTCTGGTACCGCTTCAATAACACCGGCAACTACGTGCAGTACGCGGTGGATACCGTGGCGCCCTACACGTTCAGCTTCAACTCCACGTCGGCGCGCGGTAACGGACGCTACGCGTTCTACACAATCGCGGTGGACTACGCGGGCAACACGGAGAGCGCGCCGACCACGAACGACACCTGGACCTGGGTCGACACACTGAAGCCCACGCTGACCGTCACGAAGCCCACGGCCGGCCAGGTGCTCCCGGTCTCATGGGTGAACGTCACCTGGACGGCGAGGGACGCAGGCTCCGGCCTCGCGTCCGTGGACGTGCAGTTGGACACCGGCAGCTGGACCCACGCGGGCTCGGCCTCCTATCTGAACCTGACCGCGATCCCGGACGGCAACCACAACGTGACGGTCAATGCAACGGACCGCGCCGGGAACTCCCGCAGCGTAACCGTGGCGTTCTCCGTCAACACGGCCTCACCGGGAGTGCACTTCTCCTCTCCGGCGAACAACAGCGTCACGGGAAGCAACTCCGTGGTCGTGAGTTGGACGATTACGAATCCGGGCGCGGGCTTGACGCTTCTCCAGGTGGCCTTGGACTCCGGGACGTGGCAGAGCCTGTCGCTCTCCGCCACGAGCTACGCCTTCACGAGCCTTGCGGACGGAAGCCACAACTTGTGGGTGCGCGCGACTACCGCGAACGCCCAGACCACCGTCTATCTGCGAGTGACCGTGGACACGACGCCGCCCAGCGCGACGATCACATCGCCCACGGGGGACCCGTGGGTCAACGCGACCTCGGAATCCATTGCGTTCAGCGCCGCGGACACGACCTCAGGCCTCGCGAGCCTCACGCTCTCCCTGGATAACGGAACGGGAGTCAGCGTCACGGGTCAGACGACTTACACGCTGACGGGCGTGACGGACGGCAACCACGAAGCCCAGTTGACCGCGACGGACAACGCGGGCAACGTGGCCACCGCCACCGCGGAGTTCCGTGTGGACACGACGCTGCCAGCCGTGACATTCAGCGCTCCGACCGACGGGGCGACCGTGACGACCTCAAGCGTTACGGTGCAGTGGCTCGCGACGGACGCGGGCAGCGGGCTCGCCTCGGTCCAGCTCTCCCTGGACGGTGGGACGCCTCAGACCGTGACGCCGGGCGGGACGCAGACCTTCACGGCCCTCGCCGACGGGCTCCACTCCGTCCTCGTCAAGGCGACGGATGCCGCGGGCAACGTGCGGTCCGCCACGATCTCGTTCACGGTGAACACGCAGCTCCTGGGCAACAACGCCCTGGCGTACGGGCTCATAGGGGCGGTCATCGTCATCGCGGTCGTGGTCGCCCTCGTGGTCTGGCGCACGCGGAAGCCCAAGGCGCCCGAAACCCCGGCGCCCAAGGAGGAGCCGCCGAAGCCGCAGGACGAGGAGAAGAAGACCTAGTCCTCCCCCGTTCCGCGCGGGCAGTCAGGTCGTGCCAGCCAGGGTGCCCGCCGGCTCGCGGGAGCGGAAATCGTCGAAGGTCCTCTGGTAGAGCACGTGCTTGAGGACCTCGCTGACGCGAACGTACCGCGGCATAGGGATATCGAGTCGAGTCTGCAGGTGGGCCAGTGTCTCGGCCAGCGTGTCGAACGCCCGTGGAGGTCGGCGCAGGGCCTCCCGGACATGCTCGCGCACGTTCCACACACCCACGGGCATGATGTAGCCGGGGTGGGTTTCGCGGAGGATGACCGTAGCGGACTGGCGGCGCTCACGGAGTAGGGCCTCAGCCACCGCGAGGCGGGCCGCGTAGTAGCAGCCGCCGATGCTCGCATACGTGCTCCGACCCTCGAAGCCCTCATGGTCCCCGAAGATGACCACCTCGCGACCCAGGGGGTTCCACAGGGTGTTCGGGTACCAAGCCTCGATGAGCTCGTAGCGCCACGGCCGGGGCATCTGGACGACGAGGAACCGGTCATCGAACCCGACCGCCTCGAACACCCGGATGGAGTCGATCACAGGGAACTCCTTCACGCGCTCCCTGAGTTCCTTGCCGATCGTGTCGTCCACCGCGGTGATCGACCACCGAGTCGGGACGAACTTCCGGTTCTTGGAGACGCCGAACGCCCCCACGCTGAAGGCCCGCTGGATCTTGGACACGGGGATGCGGTCCCGGTACAGGTCGAGGACCGCATCGCGGGCTAGGAGATCCCCGTCCGAGTATGCGCGGTCCAGGTGAGGATCGACCTTCAGCGTCCCGAAATCCAGGTTTCGCAGGGGCGCGGACGGACCGAACGGCTGGACGTTGTCGTCCAGGACGACGCGCCCGTGCGGCTTCTTCGTGAACGAGACCTCGACCTCCGTCGACGCCACGGAGAGGGCGAGTTCCCGTGTGAGGTCCACGACCCGTCCGCCCGTCTCCACGTCCATGACGTCCACGCGATGCATTCCGCGGACCATCTGGGACCGGAACGACACGATGTCCTCCATGCTCTTCCCGACCCAGGACTCCGGAGTGTCCAGGTACTCCGTGTCCCCGTGGACCGGCGGAACGAGGGGGCCCACGAAGACCTTGGGATAGCCGAAGCGACCGACGAACACCCCGGGCGGCGAAGCGCCGTCGAGGTCGAGACGGTCGATCGCCGGCGCGGTCCGCATCATGAAGTCCCATCGCACCAGGATGGGACACCGGGACTTGCCGCAGAGCAGCTTGCCGCCGCGGCACGAGATGCACAGCCCGCTCGAGATGGCCCGCTGGGTGTCCGGGTCGAAGAGGCTCCCAAAGTCCGCGTTCGCGGGGGCCGCAGGGAGAGCCAGCATCGCAAACGCTCCCAGCCGGGGGCCGCCTTATGAACCTGGCGGGGAGATACGCGAAGCCGTCGACGGGAACCCTTATGGCCCCCTGGCGGCGTTCCCGGGGCCGTGCCCGAACCGCTCCTGGCCCTGAACACGGAAGACCGCATCCTCCTGTACCTGACGGATTTCCGGCACATGGAGGAACGCTACGTGCTTCCCCAGGCGCTGACCCAGAAGGCCATCGCCTTCGCGGCGGGCATCCAGAGGAAGCACCTGTCCCGCTACCTCGACGAGATGGTCAAGGCCGGGTACCTCGTCGAGGCCAAGGGCCACGTGGAGGGCGAGAAGCAGCGCATGCTCGCCTACTACCTAGCGCCGCGGGGATGGGAGCGGGCCCTGGGCATCAAGCAACGCCTGTCGACCCTCCGCGTGCCCGTGAAGGACGGAGAGACCACGCGGAACATGACCCTCGAGGAGATCGACAAGGCGACCTCCGCCCACCTGACCTTCTCGGACATCGTCCGCGAGGCCATGGACATCGACACCCTGGACCTTGCCCACCTGAACGGAATCGACGAGCGGCGCAAGCGAGCTCTGGACGAGCGGGTCAAGGATATCGAGGACTACACTCGCGCCGTCATGACGGCGTGGAAGGACGGCCGTGTCACGGCCACGGAGCGGCTCCTCATCGAACAGCTCCGGGAACACCTCGGGATCTCCAAGGAGGAGCACGAGCGGATCGAGACCCAGGTCGTGGAAGAGGTCCTCGCGAACCGCGAGGGCATCTACCGCGCAGTGGCCGCGGAAGCCCTCGAGCACGGACCCGTCAGCCTGGAGACCCGCGAGCTCCTCGACGTGCTGCGGAAGAAGCTGGGCCTCTCGGAGCAGGACACGGCGCGGATTGAGGCGCCCCTCGCCAAGGCGTGAACCGCGGGTCGGGTCAGTCACGTCCGCGGATCATGGGCCAGAGGATCCCGAGGAGGCACGCGCCGTTCAAGGCGATCAGGGGGATCCACCACCATTCGAAATTCAGCGGCGTGCCGGACCACCAGAGGTCGAGGCCGATCACCGCCAGCACCAGGACCCAGAACGCCTGCTTGCGGAGGTTCATGGATGCTGCCCCCGGCCGGCGCGTCCGCTAGCGCGCGACGAACAGACGGTACTTCTGCGTCGGGTCCGAGATCTCCATCTCGATCCGCTTCGCGATGAGCTTCTCCGGGTGGTGCACGCTGGGCACGCGCTTGTCGAGATCCGGAAAGTCCTTGAAGGGCCCCTTCTTCCGCTCTTCCAGGACCGCCCACATGGTCTTCTTCCCGAGCCCCGGCAGGAGCTCGAGCATGTGGAACCGGGTCGTGATGGCCTGGGCCTTGTTGAAGAAATCGATGAAGCGGGTCTCCTTCTCCTTGACGACCTCCGCGACGACGAACGGGAGCTCCTTCTGCGCCCCCACGGTGAGCTCCTCGTAGGCCACGCGCCGCTTCACGTGGAGGATGTCCTTGCGCAGCTCGATCTCCTTCCCGATGTAGACCTTCGCGCTAACGGGGAGGTCCGCGCCCTCCTTGGGCACGAGCTCGAACAGCTTGAACTCGTCCTCCCCGAGTGCGTACGCCAAAGGCTCTCGGTGGTACTTGGACTGGTCGGGATGACCTTGCGGTAGGTAATCGAGGATGCGGGCGTAGTCTTCCACGGAAATCGCCTCGTTCAGTGGTACTTGGCGACGATCTCCAGAACCTTCTCCGCATCCTCTTTCGAGAGGGCGAACCGTTCCTTCGCAAAGATGGCGCGCACGTCGTCCAGGTGGGTCGGCAGGACGTCGGCAACCTTCACGGCGTTGGCCAGGGACATCATGGGGACCTCCATGAGCTCCTTGACCATCGCCGGCACCTTGTCCGGCGCGATCCGGGCAAACGCCGCGGCATGGGAAAGGGCATACTGCTGTTCCGGAGTCAGGTCCGTCCGGGCAGACTTCTCCTTCTCCAGGATGACCTTGAGTTCGGCTAGGGAAACGTACTCCTCTTCCACTCGCACCCCTCCTAGGCCCGCCGCAGGTGCTCCGGAAGGACCACGCCCTGCTTGATGCGCGATCCGAAGCGAACGTCCACGAGGTACGCCCGCCCCCGCTTGCCCACCACAGTACCCGTCATGCCGTGGAACCGGTTGTGCGGCCAGCCTCTCTGCACGCTCGAATCGATGAGGATCGTGACCTTGTCGCCGACATGGAAGGTTTGGAAGGCGCGCGTGATCGGGGAGAGCCCGCGCTCGCGGGGGCTGCGGCGGAACTTCTGCCGCGTCTTCTCCATGATGCCCTTGGAGGCCTTCACCATGCTCCATCACCCGTCGTCGTGCACGTCCAGGACGTCCAGCTCGAGCACCTCGCACGCGACGCCGAGACGGTCCGCCAGGGACGGCTTCGTCCTCCCCAGGTCTCCGTGGACCAGCTCCTTGATGTAGGCGCCGGTTTCCGCAGTGACCCGGAGTTCTGCGACGCTTCCGTCCGTCGAGAGGAGTTCGGCCCTCCGAACGGATCGCTGACGCGTCGTATCCGCCCGCCGATGGACCACCCTGAGCGGGGTGCGTTGTGCGATCGGCTCGGCCTCCAAGAACGTCAACTCCTTTATAAGTCTTGCCTCGTCCACAGGAGAGGCGAACCGCACAAGGACGCGGTAGGTCTTGTCCGCCCGGTCCGACTTAATCGCCACGACGTCGGCGCGCGTCGCGGGCACGAACCCGTCCACGTCGACTTGCCCCGAGGCGTTCACGCGGTCCCGGACCGAAGCCAGGTCGAGATGGCGCTTGCGGGGTTCCTTGATCTCGAGGACGAAGGGGCGGCCGCGGCCCAACATCCGCGCGTCGATGTCCTCGCGCCCCATCCCGTGAAGCGCGTGTGCCGTGCCGCCCGACTCCCGCATGATCTCCATGGCCAGGATTTCCTCGACGCTCGTGGGGTACATCTTGCCCGTGCCGCCGCACTTGGCGCAACCTTTGCCGCGGCAGCGGTTGCACGGCCACCGGGTCTGGGGGATCCCGCGGACCAGCTTGCGGTACCGGCCGCGGAGGTACAAGGGGTTCACCTGGAGGTCCACGTGGTCGAAGGCCGGGTCCACGATGGCCACGAGGTCGGGGGCTTCCAACGAGGGTTCCTTCCGGGTCACGTCGGCCACACGCTTGCCGACCTCCCGGTTCACCTCGGACTTGAGTGCCTCGGGGGCGGTGAGTTTGAGTTCGGACCACAGGGCTTCCTCCCGGGCCTGGACCTCGGGGTCGACCTTGGAGCCGATGAGGAACGTGTCGTACTCCCACGGCTCGAGCTTCTTGGCGACGAGGCGGGCGAGCGAGGCGTAGCGGTCGGTAAGGCCTGCGCACAGCCAACAGGGGCCCGGAGGCAGCCGGGCAATTTCACGCGCCGCGACGCCCCGGTCGGAGTTCGTGTGGCCGTGGCCCACCTTGCCGAACAGGCGTCCGAGGCACGCATCGCAGAGCGTCCGATCCCCGAGGGCGGACCAGTTGACGGCGCGGGCTGCGTCGCGGACTTCGTCCACGCGCCCCGACCCGTCGCCTCCGATAAAGTCCTTTGCTCCCCCGGTGCCGACCGCCCGCGCGCATGTCCCGCCGCGGGCCCATCGATGCGTTCAACGGGGAAGGTTTATTCCCTACCCCTGGTTCGGCGCGCCCGAGGCCTCGGATGCGCTCGCCCCTGGTTCCCCTGCTGGCCCAGGCGACCCCTCCGACCGCTCCCCCGGACCCGACCACGGACTGGGTACGTGGCCTGTCCTCCGACGAGGTCCATCACCGTTTGCAGGACTATGGACCCAACGAGGTCCCCGAGGAGAAGCAGAGCCCCGTCCTCCGGTTCGCACGCAAGTTCTGGGGTCTCACGCCCTGGATGCTCGAGCTCACGGCGCTCCTCACGTTCCTCCTGGGCAACCTGGGCGACACGTACATCGTCCTCGGGCTTTTGGCGCTGAACGGCATCCTGGGATTCTTCCAGGAGGAGCGGGCGAGCCAGGCCATCGCCTTCCTGCGAAAGCAGCTCCAGGTGAATGCCCGCGTGCTCCGAGACGGCGCCTGGTCCGCTCGGCCGGCCCGAGATCTGGTCCCGGGGGACGTGGTACGGATCCGCGGCGGCGACTTTGTCCCCGCGGACCTCCGGGTCCATGAGGGCACCGTGGAGGTGGACCAGTCCGCTGTCACGGGGGAGTCCCTGACGGCGGAGAAGCAGGCGGCAGACCTAGTGGTCTCCGGGTCCACGATCGTCCGAGGGGAGGCCACCGGGGTTGTCGTGGCCACGGGCACGCGCACGTACTTCGGCAAGACCGTGGAGCTCGTGCAGATCGCGAAGCCCCGGCTCCACATGGAGGAGGTGACCTCCAAGGTGGTCCAATGGCTGCTCCTCATGGTAGGCTCGCTCCTGGCAATCGCAGTCCTGTACACGGCCCTCCTCGGGAGGGATATCCTTCCCATCCTCCCGCTCGCGGTGGTCCTCATGGTCTCCGCGATCCCCGTCGCGCTGCCTACGATGTTCACGATCTCCATGGCCTTGGGATCGCTGGAACTGGCCAAGAAGGGCGTACTCATCACCCGGCTCAGCGCGGGCGAAGACGCTGCGACCCTGGACGTACTCTGTGCCGACAAGACGGGCACAATCACCCAGAATCGGCTGCGCGTCGTGGACGTGGTTCCCCTGGAGGGCTACACCCCGGAGGACGTCCTCCGCTTCGGGGCTCTTGCGTCCCAGGAGGCGAACCGGGACCCTATCGACCTCGCGGTCCTCGACGCGGCCCTCGCTCGCGGGGTGGGCTCCGAGGACTGGGTCCAGAGGGCCTTCGTGCCCTTCGATCCGTCCACGCGCCGCACGGCCGCCGCGATCGAGAAAGGCGGGACCAAGCAGTACGCCCTCAAGGGCGCAATCGACGCGGTGCTTGCGGCGGGTTCGTCCAAGGAGCAGATGGCCCGGGTGGTCAAGGAGGTGGAGGGTTTCTCCGCTAGAGGCTACCGTGCGCTTGCGGTCGCGGTCGGATCGAGCCTGGATAAGACGGCGCCCGTGGGCATCCTAGCGCTCGCGGATCCGCCTCGGGCCGATTCCGCCCAGCACCTCGCCGAGCTGCACGACCTCGGCATCTCCGTGAAGATGCTGACTGGGGACGCGCTGCCCATCGCGCGGCAGATGGCGGCAGACGTAGGCCTGGGGGATCGGATCACGAAGATGTCTGAGCTCAAGCCGGAGCTCGACGCCGGTCGCAAGATCGTGGCGGTCGAGACCTCGAACGGCTTCGCAGAAATCTACCCGGAGGACAAGTACCTCGTGGTGAAGGCCCTCCAGGACCACCGCCATGTGGTGGGCATGACGGGCGACGGCGTGAATGACGCCCCCGCGCTGAAACAGGCCGAGGTAGGCATCGCGGTGAGCAACGCCACGGATGTGGCCAAGAAGTCCGCGAGCGTGGTGCTTACCCAGGAAGGCCTCGCGGGGATTATCGACCTGATCCAGTCGGGCCGGAGGATCTACCAGAGGATCATCACCTGGATCCTCAACAAGGTCGTGAAGACCTTTCAGATCGTCGTCTTCGTGGTTCTCGCGTTCCTCGTGACGGACCAGTACGTGGTGTCCGTCTTCAGCATGATCCTCTTCCTCTTCGTCACGGACTTCGTGACCCTGTCCCTGGCGACCGACTCGGTCCGCTACTCACAGACCCCGGACACGTGGGACATCCGTGGGCTCGTCAAGGTGGCCGTCGTCCTGGGCGCCCTCATCGTCGTGGAATCGTTCGGGCTCCTGTTCCTTGCGGATCGACTCTTCGGCCTCCTCGGAGACGTCCCGACGCTCCAGACCTTCTTCTTCGACTACCTCGTGTTCCTGGGCGTCCTCCAGGTGCTGATCCTGAGGGAACGGAGGCACTTCTGGGAGAGCCGGCCGAGCCTCACCCTCGGGCTCGCCGTGTCGCTGGACATCCTGGTCGTAGCCGGAATCTCCGTCATGGGGTTCTTCCAGCTAGCGCCCCTGCCGCCGGCGGAGGTCCTGGTGGCCTTAGGATACTCCTTGGCCGCGGCCTTCCTCCTGAACGACGCGGTCAAGGCAGTCCTCGTCCGTCGATTTTGGCCGTGGGCCTGAGGGCGATCGCGACCGGGCCGGACGTCAACGAGCGAGGACGATCTCGATGCTGCTCACGCTCGCAGTATGCCCATCCTCCCCGGTGAGCTTCTCCGTGGCGATACGGACGTCCCGCACCTTGGATCCGGGGGCGAACCGGCTTCGCACGATTTCCGCCACATCGACGGCCCGGGAAATGGACCGCCCTCGCGCCTTGACGACCACCTCGGGAGCGCCCCCGTTGAATTGGGTCACCACGGCGAGCACGTAGTTCATCGTGGGCTTCTTCCCTATGAAGACCGTGTTCGACTCGGGCATCCGGTTCCCCCTCGGGGTCCCGCGACCAACCGGGGTTTGGATATTAACCCTTTCCGGGAGGCAGGGCGGTTCTCTGCCCATCACTTCGCACATGCGTACGGAAGGTTGAAGTACACAATAGTTGTTTATTGCAACTATGGAAGGAGTCACGCCGGTGGCATGCGCCGGGGAAATCCTGGACACGGTCCCACTCGTCATGCAGTACATCCGGGTCGAGATGCGGCGGAGCCGCGGGCCGGGAGTCTCCGTACCCCAGTTCCGCGTCCTGACCTTCCTCGGACGGACCGGCGGCGCATCGCTGTCCTCGGTGGCCGACCGCGTGGGCTTGAGCTTGCCGGCCATGTCGCGCCTCGTGGACGGGTTGGTCGACCGCGACCTGGTCCACCGGGAGGAGTCCCTGGAGGACCGACGACGGGTCGTGCTGCGGCTCACGGACCGGGGCCGAGACCTCGTCCGGGTCGCCCGCAAAGGGAGCCAGGCACGTCTCGCGGAGGCGCTGGAGGACCTTCCGCCGGCCCGACGCACCCAAGTGGCGGAGGCCATGCAGGCCCTGCGACCCCTGTTCATCCCGGGCCCTCCGACCGAGGAGGGATAGCGTGCACATCCTGGAGACCGAGGGTTTGACCCGGCGCTTCGGAGACCTCACGGCGGTCGACGCGTTCTCCCTCTTGGTCGAGGCGGGCGAGACGTTCGGCCTTCTGGGACCCAACGGTGCGGGGAAGACCACAGTGATCAAGATGCTGACCACCCTGCTCCCGGTCACCGCGGGGACCGCGCGGGTCGCCGGGTTTGACATCATCCATCGCCCCAACGAGGTCCGGCGCTCTATCGGCTACGTGCCCCAGATCCTCTCCGCGGACGGCACCCTCACGGGCTTCGAGAACCTCCTCGTGTTCGCGCGCCTCTACGACCTTCCGGCTAAGGACCGCGGTCCGCGGATCGAGGAGGCCCTGCAGGTCATGGGCCTCACGGAGGCGAAGGACCGCCTCGTGCGGACCTACTCCGGCGGCATGATTCGCCGCCTCGAAATCGCCCAGTCTATGATCCACCGGCCCCGCCTGCTCTTCCTGGACGAGCCCACGGTGGGCTTGGACCCGCTTGCTCGCAACGCGGTCTGGGACTACATCCGCCGGCTACGCGCGGAGTACGGCATGACGATCTTCCTGACGACGCACTACATGGAGGAAGCCGAGAGCCTATGCGATCGAGTGGCGATCATGCACCTTGGGCGGATCGCGGCCCTGGGCACGCCGCGGGACCTGGAGGCGAAGGTCGCGGCGGAGATCGGTCCCCTGCCGCAACCCGAGGCGCACCGCAACGGGAATGGGGCGGGCATCACGCTCAACGAGGTCTTCGCCCACTACACCGGGGGCGAGCTCGATTCCGGAGGGAACTACCGTGACACGTCCAGGGTACGCCGAACCGCACGTCGACTTGGGTGATCCCGAACCCGTGGGCTTCGCGGCGCTGCCGCGGTACGTCCGCCGCTACGTCGCGAAGAGCTGGGCCCTCGTGGTCATGGAGGCCCAGAAGCTCCGCCACGATCCCACGGAGCTCCTGACTCGGATGGTCCAGCCGGCCCTCTGGCTCCTCGTCTTCGGGGAGGTGTTCACCCAGGCGCGGGTCATCGACACGGGTGCCTACCCGTACCTCGCGTTCATCACCCCCGGCATCCTGGCTCAGAGTGTCCTGTTCGTCGCGATCTTCTACGGGATTGCCGCAATCTGGGAGCGGGACCTCGGGATCCTCCACAAGTTCATGGCCACGCCGACGCCTCGGACCGCCCTGGTCCTCGGCAAGGCCCTGTCCGCGGGACTGCGCGGACTGTCCCAGGTCGTCCTGATCTACGCGCTGGCAGTCCTCCTCGGCGTCGGGATCAACTGGAACCCGCTGGCTCTCCTGGGCGTCCTGGCCATCGTGCTCCTTGGCGCGGCCCTCTTCGCGACGCTGTCCCTCATCATCGCCTCCCTCGTGAAGACCCGGGAGCGGTTCATGGGAATCGGCCAGCTCCTGACCATGCCCCTGTTCTTCGCGAGCAACGCGATCTATCCGATTCAGATCATGCCCGCGTGGCTGCAGACCATCGCGGTCGGGAACCCGATGACCTACATGGTGGACGCCGCGCGCTCCCTCATGCTGCCCGGGTACGCAGGCGCATTCGGCCTTCCGGTGGATTTCGCGGTCCTCCTTGGGTTCGTCGTCGTCCTCGTGGTCATCGGCGGCCGCTGCTACGAAGGGCTCGTCCGGTAGGAAGCCTCCGCGGGAGAAAACCTTCTTATACGCCCCTGCGCATGGTTCGCATCGAACCCCATGCCGAAGAACCGCGACTCCGGATTCCAGTCCGCTGCGGGGCTGATCCGGTACTTCGACCAGGAGGACGAGAAGGCCATCAAGGTCAACCCCTGGCTGGTCATGGCCTTGTGCATCGCCCTCTCGGCGGTCGTGCTCTACGCGCAGTGGGCGTGGCCCTTCTAGGTGTGCAGGCGCGCAAGGCTTTTGGTCTTGGCCTCGTTCCCCGCGGCCGTGGCTCGGCGGGGGGTGCCTGACGAGGCGGCGCGTCTCTACCTGCGTCTCGCCTACTCCTTGGACCGCCGGTCGCGGAAGAAGGACGGTGCGCGGCTCGTCCCCTGGGACCTCGACCCCGTGCGGCTTCCACCCCTCTCTTCTTGGCCCGAAATCGCCGAGGCCCACCGCCGCCTGTCGCGCCTGACGCGGGGGATGCCCCAGGGCTTTCGGAAGGAATGGCTTGGGGACCACCTGCCGGCCCTGAAGACCCTCATGGACATGCTCCAGGATCGACTGCCTCCGC
>JAWOML010000078.1:0-5252 GCA_033852515.1 Thermoplasmata archaeon
GCGCCAGGGCCTCGTAGGCGAAGGCAAGGGGAAAGTCGCCGATGCGGTTCTCGCGGCACACGGACAGGCACCGGCGCGCGTGGTACGCGGCAGGCTCGGTACGTCGGAGGACCGCATAGACGTGGGACACCTGCCACTCACCGATGGCCACCTGCACGGGCTTCCCTACAACACCCCAATGGTACCGCGATGCGTGGGCCGCGTGGATCATCTCGGCGTCCTGGGTCGGGGAGCGGCGCTTGGTCTCCAGGAGGCGCCAGACTTGGTTGAACAACGCGGCCGCCTCGCGTCGATGCCATTCCCGCTCGGTCGTCGGGTTCCCGCGAGCCATGGCGAACGGCAACCGCTGGGAACGGAAGAAGCCCGCGCCTCAGGCAGGAAATGGGGCTGGGCAGATTTGAACTGCCGTCGCAGGCTCCCAAAGCCCGAAGGATGGACCAAGCTACCCCACAGCCCCAGGGTCGGCGAGCCATCGGCTCCGCGGCTAAATAGGTTCCTCAGCGGGAGGTCTTCCGAGGTGGCTTCGCGGTCTTCCGCTCGTACGCCTCGCGTGCGGCCCGGGCGATGGCCTGCGCGCTGGTCATCGTGGGCTGCCACCCGGTCCCTTTGAGCCGCTCGATGGCGAGGCTCATGGTCCGCACGTCGCCGACCCAGCCTCGCCCGGCGCCGCTGCCGCCGGTCCAGGCGTATTCCACGTCGAGGAGGCCCAACTCGCGGGTGATCGTGTCTGCGAGGGTCCGCACGCTGATCGCGTCCTCGCTCCCCAGGTTGTAGACGGTGAAGGGGTCCGTGGCCGCCTCCACGCCGTCCCGGTACCCCGTCAGGACGTCCCCGATGTGGACGTAGGACTTCGAGGTGCCCGGGTCCGCGCCGATGATCTCCAAACGCTTGGGGTTCCGGACCAGCTTCGCGACCAGGTCGTGGACCACGCCGTGGCCGCTGCGGCCGCCCACGACGTTCGCCATGCGGAACACGACGCTCTGCATCCTGAACGTGTGGGCGTAGGCGGACATCAGGGACTCGCAGGCCAGCTTGGAGGCGCCGTAGAGGGAGATGGGCTCGCACGGCCCGTAGCCCTCCGGCGTCGGCACGGTCTTCGCCTCGCCGTACACCGTGGACGTGGACGCGAAGACGACCTTGGGCACCTTGTTCGCGCGGCACGCCTCGAGGACCCGGTACGTCATGAGGACGTTCTGCTCGATGTGGGCCTTCGGGCCGTCCCGGCCCAGGCGCACGTCCGGGTTCGCAGCGAAGTGGTACACGACATCCGTCTTCCGAAACAGAGGCTTGAGGTCGCCGCGCAGCAGGTCGTGGCGGACCAGCTTTGCGCCCGCGCGGACCGCGTCGGCCACATTCTCGCGCGAACCCGCGGCGAAGCTGTCCACGAGCCGGACGTCGGACTCTGCGACCAGCTCGTCGGCGAGATGGCTCCCGATGAAGCCCGCACCGCCCGTGATCACGACGCGCTCCCGGGCCATCGTGTCGGGCTATAGGGGCCGTCGCTATGAACGTTCCTTCGCGCCGGACAGGTGGGCCAGGAGGGCGTCCACGGCCCGGGCCCGATGGGAGACGGCGTTCTTCTCCTTGAGGCTCATCTCGCCGAAGGTCCGCGACTCGCCCTCCGGGATGAAGATCGGGTCGTAGCCGAAGCCGTTACGGCCTCGTTCCGCGTCTGCGATCGTCCCGCGGCACTCCCCGTGGAAGACCTCGTGCTCGTCCCCCTGCCTCAGGAGGAACACGGTCTCGAAGTGCGCCGCGCGGTACTTCTCCGCCGCCATGAGCTTCAGAATCCCCTTGTTCCCGAGCTTCTTCTGCACGAAGGCGGAGTAGACGCCCGGGAAGCTGCCCAGGGCCTCGATGAAGAGCCCCGAGTCGTCGATCAGATAATCGCCCGGGACTTCGTCGTCCAGCCCGGTGGCCGCATACTTGAGGACCTTCTCGAGGCGGTCCGTCTGAATCTCGGGGTAACTGCGGTCCAGGTGGACCAGCTTGACGTTCGCCGCGGCGAGCTTCTCAGAGACCTCCGCGAACTTCCCCGCGTTCGTCGTGATGAACTGGATCGTCACGTGTACCGCCCCCGTCCCTCGATCTCCTTGACCTTCGCGATGCTCTCCTTGGACCCGGAGCCCAGGGTCTCGCGGTAGCCCGCGAGGACCTCGCGGTAGTAGGCCGCTGCGTTCTTGTGCGCGCTCGTGAGTGCCTCCCGCAACAGGTGCAGATCCACCCCGCGCTCCTCCGCGGTGTCCCCCTTCCCGCCCAGGCTGAAGTCGATGAGCACGATGCGACCGTCCCGGAGGATCATGTTCGAGGTGGTCAGGTCCCCATGGATGATCTTCGCGCGGTGCAGGCGCCCTGCGATCCGGCCCGTCTCCCGGGCCGCCTCCTTGGCCGGCAGGCCGCCCTTGTCCAAGACCTCCTTCAGGGTCGGCCCGTCGATGAACTCCATGACGATTTTGTTGTCCGCCAGGTCCACGTCGTAAATCACGGGCACGCTCACGCCCGCGGCCCGGGCCTCGGCCATGAGCCGGGTCTCCATGCGGATCCGGGTGCGCCGGAGCTCCTCATCGAGCTGGGGCAGCCGGTAGGCCTTGGGCACGCGGTACTTCTCCACTGCGGAGCGGCCCAAGAACTCGACCTTCCGCAGCTCGGCCTCCGCGCCGCGCTTCAGCCACACGGAGCGCGCGAAGGGATGCCGCGAGAAAAACCTTGCTGGGTCCCGCACCTCAGGCGGACGGCGGCGCCGCGAGGAACCGGTGGACTTCCCGCGCGGGGGACGCGTTGGACCGCGGAGCGAAATCGGGGGGCAGGCAACGCTGGTACCGCGGCGCCAGGAGCCGTTCCTCGAGGAGGACGATGGCCGCGCGGTCCGTTTCGCTCCGGATCGGGCGGCCCGCGGCCTGGAGGACCTTGTTCATGGCCGGGAAGACGTATGCGTAGTCGTAGCCTTTGGACGGCCCGAACTTCCGGATGTAGTAGTCCTTGAGGGACTCCACCTCCAGGTTGGGTGGGCTCAGGGGCAGGCCTACGACGATCACGGCTTGGAGGAGGTTCCCCTCGTAGTCCACGCCTTCGCTCAGGGAGCCGCCTTGGACGCCCAGGAGCACGGCCCCGCGATCCTGCCGGGCGAGGCGCAGCGCCTCGAGGGCCCCGTCCCGTTTCGCCTTGTCCCATGTGGGCTTCTCCACGAGGAGCTTCTTGGGGAGCCCGGCCGGTCGGATGCGCTCCTCGGCCTCGCGGAGCAGATCGTAGGAAGGGAAGAACACCGCCACGTTCCCGCGGACGCCTGCGGCGATCGCGACGACCTCGCGGGCGATGAGGTCGTGCATCTCCCCGGACCGCTTCGCGTACAGCGTGGTCGCGGCAGGGTGGACGAGGACGAGCCGGTTCTCCCGCGGGAAGGGCGAGCCGTACGCGCGGATCCAGCGGCGCTCGGGACCGATGCCCAGGAGGTCCGCGTACATCTCCGCCGGGTACAGGGTGCCCGACATGAGCACGCTCGCATGGACGCGGTCGAACACGGGGCGGCTCAGGACGCTGGGGTCCATGAGCCGGAACGCGAACTTCCCCTCCGTGCCCGGGGTCACGAGACGGAGGATCCCCTCGTCCTGGTCCCGCCACCGTCGCAGGAACTCCTCGAGGTCGGGCAGGGAGGTGGAGAGGCCGCGGCGGACGCCCTCCTCCGCGGCATGGGAGACCAGCTCCACGAGGTCCGTGTACGTGACGCGGTGCCCGAGCCCGTGGCGGAGCCCCGCCTCCACCGCGTCCACGAACTCCTCCTTCTTCGCGACGCGCTCGGCGGTCAGCGGCAGGAGAAACTTCTCCAGGGAGCGGGCCACGCCGAGGAGCTGGTGGGCCGCTTCGGGCTCCAGGTTCCGCGCCTCCCGCACCGCGCGCAGGACGTCGGTCAGGGAGAGATCGCCACCCAGATGGGCGCGGATGCGGTCGGGCAGGTTGTGGGCCTCGTCGACCACGAGGATCAGATCCTCAAGACCCTTCCCCAGGCGCTCCAGGCTCCAGGGCAGGATGTCGCTGAAGACGTAGTTGTAGTCGCACACAACCACGCGGGCCCGCTCGGCCGCGTCCATGGCGACCTTGTGCGGGCAGACGTGGCACGCGGAGCTCGCGCGGATCAGGTCCTGGACATGGAGAGGGCGCTGGAGGACCGCGGTCACGACGACCGCGTCGTCCCGGTTGAAGAAGGTGCAGGCCCGGGTGCGCACCTTGAGCTCACAGAACTCGTGGAACGCGCGGCCATACTCCGGGCGTCCGGGCTGAAGGCACATGTCCTGCTTGGAGATCACGTCCACCGCGGGGACCCGCGTCCCCTTGGCTTCGAGCCGCTTGAGCGTCTCGATCGCAATCCGGTGCTGGCTCTGCCGCGCCGTGAGGAAGAGGACCGTCCGGCCCGTGACCTCAGCGACGTCCAAGGAGGCCACGAGCGCGACCGCGGTCTTGCCGATCCCCGTGGGCGCATGGGCCAGAAGATGCTTCCCCTCCGCGATCGCGCACCGCGCGTCCGCGAGGAACTCGACCTGCCCGGGACGCACCCGATCGAAGGGCCAGGGCACTCGCTCCGCCGTCGAGGGGGCCGCCTCTGAGACCGCGACGTGCTCCATCGACTCCCTTTGGGTCGCGAGGCCTCGGGACGGGCTGAGGCTATGAAGGGATATCGGAGAGAGGGGCGCGAAAGTGAAACGCCGCCAGGCATACGCGGGTTTATCTCCCGGGGACCGCTGACGACCTCCGGATGACGCCACGTCGGCGCACACCCGGAGCCTCCCGGGATCGGGACGGCCAGCTCGTCGAGGCGGCACGGTCCGTGCTCCTGCGCCGGTTCAAGCCCGGATTTCACTCCGTGGGCGCGGCGCTCCGCGGGAAGTCGGGCCGCATCTACACGGCCGTCAACCTGAACGCGAAGTACGTGGGCCGTGTCGACGTCTGCGCGGAGGCCGTGGCCGTCGGGATGGCCATCGCCGCGGGCGAGAAGGGGCTCGACACGATCGTGTCCGTGCAGCGGGCGACCCGCGGCTCTCGGAGCCCGCGAGGCCGGATCGTCCCGCCGTGCGGCGTGTGCCGCGAGATGTTCAACGACTACGCTCCGAACCTGACTGTGCTCCTGGCCGGCTCCAAGGGCGCTGTGATCCGCCGCCGCGCGCAGGACCTACTCCCTGACCGGTACGTGGACCCGTAGGGGAACCCGTGTGGGTTTCGCGGCGGGATAACCGGGAAGACCCCATTAAGTAGGCTTCCCG
>JAWOML010000079.1:0-2733 GCA_033852515.1 Thermoplasmata archaeon
GGATGTCATCGATGTCCACGGCCCGGCCCTGGACGCTGCGGCTCGGGTCGACCCCGTCCTCGCCGAACCGGAACTGGATGATCGTGTCCGCCGTGTTGCGCACCGTGCCGTCCTCCTTGACCTTGAGATCCTCGAGGGCGTTGATCAACCGGCGCTGCATGTAGCCCGACCGCGACGTGCGCACGGCCGTGTCCACGAGACCTTCGCGGCCTCCCATGGCGTGGAAGAAGTACTCCGTGGGGTGCAACCCGGACTTGTAGGATGCCTTGACAAAGCCCTTGGCCTCCGCGCCCAGGTCCCCCTTCTTGAAGTGGGGGAGGGTGCGGTTCCAGTAGCCGCGGCTCAGGCGTTCGCCCCGGACCGCCTGCTGGCCGATGCAGCCCGCCATCTGGGACAGGTTGAGCATGGATCCGCGCGCCCCGGAGCGCGCCATGATCACGGCGCTGTTCTCCATCCCGAGGTACTTCCCCGCGATCTGCCCCGCCTGGTCACGCGCGCGGCCGAGGATCTTCATGGCTTCCACCTCGAGGGTCTCCTCGAGGGACCGGCCCGGCATCTGCTCGAGTTCGCCGCGGCGGTACGAGTCCACGAGCTTCTCCACCTTGTCCGTGGACGACTTCAGGACGTCCGAGATGTCCTTCTTGGCCTCCTCGGGGATGTCCTCGTCGTCGATGCCCGTGGTGAAACCGCGGACCATGATCGCGCCGATGGCCATCTTGGTCGCCTTGTCGAGGAACTCCCGGGCCACGTCGGGGCCGTAGTCCCGTGCGAGCTTGTCCACAATCTTCCCCTTGAACGCGCCGATCGCGTTCTCGTCGATCGTACCCGAGGCGATCTTCCCGTCCTTGATGACCACAAGGGAGTCCTCGTCCCGAAGCTCCTTGAGCCCGATGTCGCCCTTGGGCGCGATGGAGGACTTGAACGTCATGCTCAGGTCCTTGGGCAGGACCATGGAGAAGAGCTGCTTCCCGGTCCAGTACTCCTGGCCGCCTTTCTTGACCTCGGGCTCGGGCAGTTCGTCCATGTGGATCTTGCTCAGGATGAAGACGACCTGCTCACGCGTGAAGCGCGAGTCCTTGTGGGTCAGGAGGAACCCGCCCGTGATGTGGTCATGGATCCCGCCGATCACGGGGCCGCCGAACCGCGGGGACAGGATGTGCTCCTGGACGCGCATGAGGACGCGGGCCTCGGCCCGGGCTTCCTCACTCTGGAGCACGTGGAGGTTCATCTCGTCGCCGTCGAAGTCCGCGTTGTAGGGCGGGCAGACCGCGAGGTTGAAGCGGAACGTCTTGTGAGGCATCACACGGACCTCGTGGGCCATCATGGACATCCGGTGCAGGGAGGGCTGCCGGTTGAACAGGACGATGTCCCCGTCCACGAGCTGCCGCTCGATCACGTAGCCGATCTCCACGGCTTCCGCGACGACCTCTGCGTTCTTGTCGGTTACGCGGATGCGTCGGCCGTCCGGCCGGATCACGTAGTTCACGCCGGCCAAGTACTCGCCGAGGGACCCGACGGGCGTAGGCCCGCGCTTGACCCAGGCCTTCACGATCTCCAGGTTGTACGCCTGGACGTGGACCGGGACCGTGAGCTCGCGGGCCGCCTCGATGGGCACCCCGACCTCGTTGATCGAGAGGATGGGGTCCGGGGAGATGACCGTCCGCGCGCTGAAGTTCACCCGCTTGCCCGACAGGTTGGAGCGGAAGCGGCCCTCCTTGCCCTTGAGCCGCTGGACCAGGGTCTTCAGGGGACGCCCGGAGCGGTGCCGTGCGGGCGGAATCCCTGCGGTCTGATTGTCGAAGTACGTGGTCACGTGGTACTGGAGCAGCTCCCAGAGGTCCTCCACGATGAGCTGAGGCGCGCCCGCGTCTCGGTTCTCGCGGAGCCGCTGGTTGATCCGCAGCACGTCCACGAGCTTGTGCGTGAGATCGTCCTCGGACCGGTCGCCCGACTCCAGGGTGATCGACGGACGCACGGTGACCGGGGGCACAAGGAGCGCGGTCAGGATCATCCACTCGGGCCGCGCGACCTCGGGGTTCATCCCGAGGACGCGGAGGTCCTCGTTGGGGACGCGCTCGAGCCGCTCTCGCACCTCCTTGGGCGTGAGCTTATGGCCGTCCTCCCGGAACGTGGTGGGCTTGTCCAGGGTGACCTTGCCCTGGTCCTCACCGCAGTGGGGGCAGCGCTGGCGCTTGGTCGCCTCCCGCGCGGTCTCCTTGGAGACCAGGCCCACGTCCGTGATGTCCCCGCCCAGGTCCTCGACCTGCTCCATCTCGGCCATGTACTCCAGGGCCTGCTGGCGCGTGAGGAGGAGGCGGCCGCATCGGCGGCACGTAGCCTGGAGGAGCTTCTTGATGTCCTTCACGTACCCGACGTGGATCACGGGCATGGCGAGGTCGATGTGACCGAAGTGCCCGGGGCAGTCGTCCACCTTGCCGCCGCACGTCTTGCAGCGCAGGCCGGGCTCGATCACGCCGAGGTGGGAGTCCATGAGGCCCATGTCGATCGGGAAGCCGTCGTCGTCGTACGTGTCGGCCGTGATGATCTTGGTTGCCGACATCCGCCGGATCTCGTCCGGGCTGAGCAGCGCGAACTTGATCGCGTGAATCCGCTTCGTGACGCCTCGCATGGCCATCATCGCATGTCCTCCAGTTGCAGCCGCATGACGACGCCCAAGGAGAGCAGCTCGTCGAGCAGGAGCTTGAACGCGTAGGACGTCTGCACGGGGTAGAT
>JAWOML010000080.1:0-2954 GCA_033852515.1 Thermoplasmata archaeon
GCCCGCTTGCGCCGACGATCCCCGCGCCGGGCTCGCCGCGGGAGAAGACGACCCCCTTGGCCTCCATGTCCTTCACGAGATCGGGGCTCGTGGCGGCCCCGAGGACACGCGGCTTCGTGACCATGCGGCCGAGCCCGTAGCCGCCCAGGGTGAAGATCCGCCGCACCCCGAGGACCTTGAGCTCCTTGAGGATGAAGTCGCTGAGCTCGTACTGCCCTTCCGGCGTGAGGCCCTGGTAGTCTCCCGTCAGGAAGACGATGTCCTTGCCCTTGCCTCGCTTCACGTAGTGCATCTCGTTGTTCACGAGCTTGACCTGGCCGTCATCCTGGACGAGGACCTGCGGAGGGAAGTACTTGGAGAAGATCTCCGCGAACTTGACGCCGTGGAGCTCGTCCTTGAGATGCTCCGCCGCCAGCTTGCCGACGTTCCCAATGCCCGGGAGGCCTTCCACGAAGATGGGGTCTTCCAGGGCGGGGTGGTCCATGTACCGGATCACGATGTTCTCCATGAGGGGTCACCTTCCTTCTTGAGCCGGCGGCGGTAGGCGCCGTAGCGGTCCTCGGGCGAGTAGCGCGGGGGCATCGGGTTGCCGGCGGGCCCGCCGCAGCGTGGGCACCGGTCCTGCAACGTGTACGTCCCGCAGGCGCGGCACACATGGAGGAGGGAACGCATGGGCCGGCTCACTCCTTCCGCCGGAACGCGCCTTCGCCGCCCTTCGCTTCCAGGGCCTTCAGGACGCGGGCCGCGGCCCTCTGAATCTCGTCCTCCGCGCTCTTGTAGTCCGGCGCGCGCACGACGAGGCGGTAGCGAGGAGCGCCGATGTACTGGACCTTGACCGTGGCCGTCCCGCTCTCCCGCGGCGCCTTGAGGAGGGCCTCCTTGAGGTGGACCGCGCCGTCGGGCGAGTAGTCCGTGATCTCGAGGTACCCGTCGATCGTTACGTAGGGCGGGACGATGTTCTCCCGCGCGACCTCGACGAACGTCTTGGCCCAGGGCGCCTTGAAGCCCTCCTGTTCGAGGGCCTTCTCGTCCAAGACGCATTCCTCGAAGCCGCGGTACAGCGTGCCGAACGTGTCGAGCAGGTCGTAGCCGAACTCCTCCCAGCACGCGTCGGGGGTCTTGCCGAGGCGCTGGGCCACGATGCCCAGGAGGTTCTCCGCCTTCTGCTCGTTCTTCCACTCCTGGATCTTCTCGCGGCGCTGGTGCTCGTTGACCGCCTTCAGGGAAAGGTCGATGTGGCCCTTCTCCTTGTCCACGCGGAGGACCTTGCAGACGACCTTCTGCCCCTCCCGTACGTAGTCGCGGATGTATTTGATCCAGCCCGAGGAGACCTCGGCGATGTGGATGAAGCCTTCCTTGTTCGCGTACTCGTCCAGGTTGACGAAGGCCCCGAAGTTCTTCACGTTGGACACGGAGCAGACGACGAGCTCGCCTTCCTCCGGCCACTCGTACTCGTGCCCGCGGGACACCATCTTACTCCAGGACCCCCAGGATCTCGCCTCGGATCGCGGCCTTCCCGCCCGTGGGCTTCGCCAGGGTGGCGCCGCACACCTGGCAGAGGACCACGCTCGCGGCGCGGTCGAAGACGATCTGCTCGTTGCCGCAATCCTCGCACTTGACCCGGAGGAACTGGCTCGTGGGCTTGGGGATCACCGGTGGACCTCCACGAGCTCGAACTTCTTGGCGCGGATGCCCGGGCGCTGGTGGGCCTTCTTGCACACCTTGCACCGGTAGCGCAGATGGATCCGCTTCGTCGGCTTCTCGCGGCCCTCAGGCTTGGGGCGAGGGAAGCCCCCGTACCCGGCCGTCACGCGCCGGAATCGGCGCTGACCGCGGCGAAGCTCGGACCGCGGGCGGTTCTTCACCCGCTCGACCTCGAGCTCCACGTGCTTGCCGCAGAAGGGGCAGTAGCCTTGGATGACCTGAGGAAGCTTCATGGAACGGGACCGGGAACCGACACACAGAGGAACTGCTATTAAAGGGTTACGAGCGAGGACGACGCGCGCGCGAGGACGGCCGTCCGCGGACCGTCGCGCGACCCATTTCGAACCTCGTTCCAGGAAATGGTTAGTCGGAGGACAAGAAATATATATGGCCAGATTAATAATTGGGGGGAAATGGAATGAGCAGGGAAATCCGCCTCAGCCGCAAGGACGAATCCCTGGTGGACCTGCTCATCGAGACGGGCCTGTCCAAGAACGTGGCCAAGACCCTCGTGTTCCTCTCCAAGCGCGACGAGACGACGTCCGTGGAGATCGAGAAGGCCACGGGATTGCGGCAGCCCGAGGTCAGCATCGCGATGCAGGAGCTGCGGCGGCGCAAGTGGGTGGACAAGCGGGACATCAAGAAGGAGGGCAAGGGCCGCCCCGTCCACGCCTACCATCTCAGCCCCCCCTGGTCCGAAATCCTGGACCAGCTGGACCGGGAGGAGCAGGCCAAGGTGGAGCGCATCGAGACGAACCGCAAGAAGCTCAAGGCCTACGGGTAGGTCGCATCGTCCGGACGCCCTTCTCCGTGCCCACGAGCACGACGTCGGCCATGCCCAGGAAGAGGCCGTGGCCCACGACGCCGGGGATCGCGTCGATGGCCTGGGCGAGCTTCGCGGGCGCGCGGATCGCGCCGAACCGCGCATCCAAGATGTGATTGCCGTTGTCCGTCCGGAACGGGATGCCGTCTCGGGCCCTCATTTTCGCATGCGCCCCGAGTTCCTCCAGGGCCGACGCGGCGGTCTTCCAGCCGAAGGGGTGGACCTCGACGGGCACGGGCGCCTTCTGGCCCAGGCGCGTCACGAGCTTGGAGTCGTCCACGACCACGACGAACTTCTTGGCCGCGGCAGCCACGATCTTCTCCCGGAACAGGGCGCCCCCGAGGCCCTTGATCAGGTCCAGGCGGGGGTCCACCTCGTCCGCGCCGTCGATCGCGAGGTCGAGGACCGGGTGCTCCTCGAGCGACGT
>JAWOML010000081.1:0-2610 GCA_033852515.1 Thermoplasmata archaeon
CTACGCGATGCCATCGTACGCAAGGCGAAGGACTTCAACAAGATCGACGCGGACCCGGACGCGAACCTGGTCGTCACGTGCGGCTCCACGGAGGCCATGATGGCGGCCATGTTGTCCCTCGTCAACCCGGGCGATGAGGTGGTCGTGTTCGAGCCCTTCTACGAGAACTACGGGCCCGACGCCGTCGTGAGCGGAGCGACGCCTCGGCACGTGCGCATGGAACGGCCCGAATGGCGAATCGACGAGGAGGCGCTCAAGGCCGCCTTCACGCCGAAGACCAAGGCCGTCATCGTCAACAGCCCTAACAATCCCACGGGCAAGCTCTTCGACCGGAACGAACTGCGGCTCCTCGCGGATCTCTGCGCGGACCGCGACGCCGTCGCGGTGACCGACGAGATCTACGAGCACATCGTGTACGATGGCGCGTCCCACCTCTCCGTGGCCACGGGCGGCGACATGGCCGAGCGGACCATCACGATCAGCGGCCTCTCCAAGACGTACAGCGCGACGGGCTGGCGCGTCGGTTGGGCCATCGCTCCGAGAAACCTGGCTGCAGCCATGCGGCGCATCCACGATTTCCTGACCGTGGGCGCGCCCCATCCCCTGCAGATCGCGGCCGCGGCGGACCTCGCCTTGCCACCTTCCTACTACGCCGACCTCGCCCGCACGTACCAAGCGAAGCGGGACCGGTTCGTGCGCGGGCTACAGGCTGTCGGGCTTCCCTGCCGGGCCCCGGCCGGCGCGTACTACGTCATGGCCGATGTCTCGCGGTTCCCGTTCGAGGACGATTGGACGTTCGCCATGTACCTCGTGGAGCGCCTCGGCGTGGCCACCGTGCCCGGCAGCAGCTTCTACGCTCGACCCCATGACGGCGCGGGGTTCGTGCGCTTCATGTTCTCGAAGAAGGACGCGACGCTCGAGGAGGCGCTCCGTCGCCTCGAGCCCCTGCAGGACGTGCGGTAGGTCTTTGCGGCCCTGCGTCATGGCCATAGCGTGCCCGGCGACGCGGACCTCCTACTCGTGGGCGGGCGCATCTTCACGGCCTCCCTGGATCGTCCCTGGGCGCGGGCCGTCGCCGTCCGCGGCGACCGGCTCCTCGCCGTGGGGACGGAATCCCAAGCGGGACGCTGGGCGAGCCGCAAAACGCGCCGACTCGACCTGGGAGGGCGTCTCGTGGTGCCGGGATTCATCGACGCCCATGCCCACTTCGCCGACTCCGCCGGGGAGCTGGGCTGGACCGATCTCGCGGGCGCGAAGGACCTCGATACGGCGCTGGGGCGGCTCCGGAAGGCCGCCGCGCGGGCGCCACCGGGCGCCTGGGTCATCGGAGCCGACTGGGACGAGGCCAAGTGGCCCGAGCGTCGCTACCCCCTGCGGGAGGATCTCGATCGCGCGTCCACGGCCCATCCCGTCGTCGCGCGCCGCGTGGATTGCCACATGGGCTGTCTGAACTCCGCGGCCCTGGAGAAGGCGTCCGACCTGGTGGCCTTGCGCGGCTTCGAGGTGGACGCGTCGGGCCGGCCCACGGGCGTCCTGAAGGAGGACGCGTTCGAGGCTTTCCACCGCCGGTTCGGCCCGACGGAGGCCCGCATCGAGGCGGGTCTCCCTCTCGCGGCACGTCGGGTCCACCGCCTCGGAATCACGTCCGTCCACGACGTTGTGGATGCAGACCAGTGGCGCGCGTACCAGCGGGCCCACCGGGCGGGACGACTCCGCCTGCGGGTCTACGCCCTGCCGCGGGACGGTCTCCTTGAGTCCCTCGCGGCGGCGGGCCTCATGACGGGGCTCGGCGACGCCTGGTTGCGGCTCGGGGCCATCAAGGTCTTCTCCGACGGCTCCCTGGGAGCGTCCACGGCCGCAGTCCGCGAACCCTACGCGGACGGGCCGGCGGAACGAGGGATGCTCGTCCACCCGCGCTCCGAGCTGCGCGCCATCCTCGAGCGGGCCCATCGGGCAGGATTCCAGACGGCCACCCACGCCATCGGCGACGAGGCCATCGACGCCGTCGTGGCGGCATGGGAGTCCATCCTGGACGAGTCCCCGCGGAAGGATCATCGCCACCGGATCGAGCACTACGAGCTGCCGGACGCAGACCTCCTCCGCAGGACCAAGGCCCGCGGTCTCATTGCGTCCTGCCAGCCCAACTTCGTGGGACAGTGGAGCGGCCCCGGAGACCTCTACGAGACCCGCCTTGGTCGGGAGCGCACGGGCGGGAACAACCCGTACCGGGCCATCCTGCGGCACGGAATCCATCTCTGCTTCGGATCCGATGGCATGCCATACGGCCCGCTCTACGGAATCCATTCCGCGGTGAACGGCTTCTTCCCGGACCAGCGCATCTCCGTCGAGGAGGCCGTCCGGGCGTACACGGCAGGGGGCGCCTTCGCCTCGTTTCAGGAGGACACGAAGGGCACCTTGGAGGCGGGGAAGCTCGCCGATTTTGTCATCCTGGAAGACGACCTATTCGCGAGTCCGGGACGAATCAGACAGGCGCGAATCCACTCCACCTGGATCGGCGGTCAATGCGTGTCCCGGCGTTGACGAAAAGCTGATTTGCCCGCAGGCGCGTGACGGGGTCGCCCCAATGCGGGGTATGCCCAAACAACAAAC
>JAWOML010000082.1:0-4976 GCA_033852515.1 Thermoplasmata archaeon
TCCTCGTTCAGGATGATGTTCACGTGCTCCGCCTTCCGCTGCTCCGTCTTGGACGGCTCGGCCATCTCAGTGCCCTCCGACGACGCGCGTGCCGATGACGATCCGGCCCCGCAGGGCATCCCGGACCCGGCTCTTGACGTTACCGTTGACGATGACGGCCTCGTCAGCGAAGGAGGCGATCTCGAGCATCCGGCGGACCTTGGCCTCGATGCCGCCGGTCACGTCGGCCCCCTTCGTGGGACCGAAATCGATCAGGGAGAGGTCCGGCTCCGCCACGGAGAGGAGGAGTTGCGCATCCTTCGCTCGCTTGGGGTCTGCCGTGTAGAGGCCGTCCACGTCCGCGGCGAAGACCACGGACCGGGGATGGAAGGCCTTGGCCACCTCGAGCATGAGGACGTCGCCCGAGCACACGGACACGCCGCGCGTCCGGTCCCGCACGACGTCCCCGAACGTCACCGGGGTGAAGCCCTGTCGGAGGTAGTCGCGAAACGGGGCGACATCGAACGCGTCGACGCGCCCGTCCTCCAGGCCGAGCACCGCGGACGGCGGCAGAACGACAGGAGCCAGGCCCGCCTTGAGCAGACCGTCGATCACGAGGGCGTCGAGCGTGCGGACGTCCCGCTGGACCACGGCGGCACCGCGGGCCTTCGAGGGTGCGGTGGGGCCGTTCAACGCGTACTTCTTCGCCAGCACGTGGCCGAAGGATCCTGCGCCGTGGACGACAATCAGGTCGTCTCCGAGTCCCGCGAGCTCCTTCGTGAGCCGCGCGATGGCCGCCTTCCGCGGCGTGCGGAGGCGCGCCTTGTCCGTGAGGACGCTCCCTCCGAGCTTCACGAGGAGCATGGCAAACGTCGCGAGCTATGGCCGCGCTCTTAACGTTTTGCCGCCGCATACGCCGGGAGGGACGTCGTCGGAGCGATCGCAACCCGTGGCTCCCGAAGGATTATATAGAGCCCCAACTTTGGTGCGCTTCCCACCATGACGCGCAAGCCGGGAAGCATGTATCGCGAGATCCGCGGGCAGGCGTACAGCCAGCGGAAGTACATGGGCGGCGTGCCTGCGAGCCGAATCAGCCAGTTCGACATCGGCGACCTGCGCGCCCATTTCCCCGTGAAGCTCCACCTCGTGGCCGAGGAGCAGTGCCAGATCCGGCACATCGCCCTCGAGGCCGCCCGCGTCTCCCTGAACCGGTACATCGCGAAGAAGGCGGGGAACGCGTACCACCTCAAGCTCCGCGTGTACCCCCACAACGTGCTCCGCGAGAACAAGATCGCCACGGGCGCCGGAGCCGACCGTATCTCGGAGGGCATGCGAGCCGCCTTCGGCCAGCCCGTCGGGATTGCGGCGCGCGTCCACCCGGGGACCAAGATCTTCACCCTGGAGACCACTGAGGACCACGTGGCGGACGCAAAGATCGCCCTCCGCAAGGGAGGCGTGAAGTTGCCGACCCCTTGGCGCATTGTCGTGGAGCGCGAGAAGCCGAAGAAGTAGGTGCCGAGCGCACGCACAGGTTTTTCTCTCACGCCGAGCGTTGCTCCAGCCTCCATGAGCGAGACGGACCGGCTCCTCGAGGTCATCCGTGGCCGCAACGCGAAGACGGTCGGCCTGCAGTTCCCCGTGGGCTTGCGCACGAAGGCCGTCGAACTGGCCCAGGAGATCGAGGCCAAGGCGGGGGTCGCGTGCCTCGTCTCGGCGGATCCCTCTTTCGGCGCGTGCGACATCGCGGAGATGCCCGTGGACCTCATCGTCCACCTGGGCCACGCCCCGATGCCCCACCTACGGTACAACCGCGTGTTCTTCTACGACCTACCCGGGCCCGCCCTGTCCTCATTCGCCTTCGTGGACGCCGCAGAGCCCCTCCTGCCGAGGCGGGTCGGCCTCCTGACGACGACCCAGTTCCGCGGCTGGCTCCTGCAAATCAAGGAACATCTCGAGAAGGCGGGTCACGAGGTACGCATCGGGGAGCCGGACAGGCGCGTGGCCTACGCAGGGCAGCTCCTGGGCTGCGACTACCACACCGCGGAGACCGTCGCCCAGGACGTGGACGGGTACCTGTACATCGGCACGGGCGAGTTCCATCCCCTTGGGGTCGCCTTCCTCACGGACAAGCCCGTCGTCATCGCGGACCCCGAGCGGGGGAGCGCTCGAAGCTTGGCGGACCTCAAGGACCGCGTCCTGCGGCAGCGCTGGGCCGCCATCGCCCGGGCGCACGATGCCCAGGTCTTCGGAATCATCGTTTCCAAGAAGATCGGACAGGCCCGCATGGAGATGGCCCAGGAGCTCAAGGGCCTCGCGGAGAGGCACGGGCGGAAGGCCACGATCTTCCTCCTGGACATGGTGTCCCCGGATTTCCTGGAGGGATACCGGGTGGATGCCTGGGTGAATACGGCATGCCCGCGCATCGCAATCGAGGACATCCTCCAGTACAAGAAACCGCTCCTCACGCCTCCGGAGTTTGAGATCGTCCTGGGGGAGCGAAAGCCCGAGGCGTACGCGTTCGACGAGATCCGCGCGTACTGAGGGGGACCATGGAATCATCGAGAGGCCGTCCGTTTCGTTAACCTTGTTTAAGGTTGACTCCCTCCCTGATGGGACCGCGGGGCCCGTAGCCTACCGCGAGCGCATGAGGGACGCCAGCGTCTCCCTCCGGAGGCGTTCGAGGTCCCGCGCCGCCCTCCGGAAATAAGCGTCCAGGCGGCGGGCGGCCTCCTGGCGGACCTCCTTGGAGGCCCAGGGTCCGACGTACTCCTTCACCTGCCGGCGCCGCCCTGCGGCGGTCTCATAGTGCCAGACGTACAAGTAGGGACGGCCGCGAACCGCGTGGATATAGGTCCCACATCCGATCTGCATGCGCTCCCAAACCCGTTATGGTCATTTGACCCTAACGGCACCGTCCGTCCCGGGGCAAACGGCTTAGCGGAAGGCGGCATCCCGAGTGCCATGGCCCGCATCCCGCGCGTGGTCCGCATCCTGGAGCGCCTGGCCCGCGAACCCACGACCTCGTACCATGAGGAACGAGTGGCCGCGGAAGCCGCGCGGATTGCGAAGGGATATGGCGCACACGTCCGGCAGGATCGCCACGGGAATCTAAGGATCTCCGCGCCCTCGCCCCGAAAGGGCGTGCCGGTCTGGCTTGTGGCCCACATGGACCACCCCGGCGTCGAGATGGTCGGAAAGCGGGAGGCCGTCCTCCTAGGCGGACTCGCGCCGGCCTACTTCCGCCGCGGGACCCGATTGCGCTTCTACCACGACGGGGAGCCCGTGGCCGCCCGTGTGGCGCGGTACTCGCCCAAGACGTACCGCTTCCGGCTCGTGCCCTCGCCTGAGGTGGACCGTCTCCGCCGATGGGACATGGGTGTCTTCGAGCTGGAGGACTTCGCGCTCCAGGGGGGACGCGTCCACGCGAGGCAATTGGACGACCTCGCGGGCTCCGCCGTCGCCCTGACCGCCATGGGGAGAGCGTGCGCGAGTCGCCGCATGAACCTCCACGCGCTCCTTACCCGAGCCGAGGAGGAGGGGTTCGTCGGCACCCTCGCGGCCATCCAAGACGAGGCGATCCCCAGGAACGCGTTCGTCGTGAACCTCGAGGCCAGCAAAGCGATCCCGGGCGTTGAGATCGGAGGAGGGCCAGTCATTCGCGTGGGTGACCGTCGTAAGACGTTCGACTCGCTCGCGGAGAGCCTACTCCTTGCGGCGCGAGAGAGTCTTCCGAAGTCCAAGCCCGTCCAGCGATGGCTCATGTCCGGCGGCACATGCGAGGCGACCTGCTGGAGCCTGTACGGATGGCGGTCCACGGGGATTGCGATCCCCCTGGGCAACTACCACAACCAAGGGCCACGGAACCGGCTTGCACCGGAGATCGTCGCCGTGCAGGACCTCGCGACCGCGGTGGACCTGGTCGAAATCGCGACTCGGGATGTGGCGGCCGCGGAGAGGTGGGACGACGCTGCGCGGCGCGAGCTCGCAGGGTTCCTTCGCCGGTTCGGTCCGCGGCTCGGTCGCCTGTGAGCCGCCTTTCGAAATCCCCTTTACCTTCTTCGCACATTCCGAGTCCGTGGCCCCCCGTGCGGTCGTGCTTCTCAGCGGCGGCATGGATTCGGCGACTGTCGTCGCGATCGCCCGGAAGGAGGGTTTCGAGGTCACGGCCCTGAGCATTGACTACGGCCAGCGACACCGGAAGGAACTCGACTCCGCGCGCAGGGTGGCCAAACACTTCGGCGTCCGCGACCACCGCGTCGTGTCCATGGATCTTGCGGCAATCGGCGGATCCGCGCTCACGGACAAGAAGATCCGGGTCCCTGAGCAGCGCCGACTCGAGGAGATCGGACAGGGAATCCCGGCCACGTACGTGCCCGCGCGGAACACGATCCTCCTGAGCTACGCGCTGGGGCTCGCGGAGGTCACGGATGCGAAGGCCATCTACATCGCCGCGAATGCTCTCGATTTCTCCGGGTATCCCGATTGCCGCCCCGAGTTCTACCGAGCGTTCCAAGAAGTCGCCCGCCTCGGCACGAAGCGCGGCGTCGAGGGCGATGTGATCGAGATCCGCACGCCCCTCATCGCGATGTCCAAGGCAGACATCGTCCGGAAGGGCGAGGAGCTCGGCGTGCCATGGGCCCTGACCTGGTCCTGTTACCGTGGGGAGGAGAAGGCCTGCGGAGTGTGTGACTCCTGTCAGCTGCGCCTCAAAGGCTTCCGGGAGGCGGGCGTGAAGGACCCCATCCCCTACGCCCGCCGCCCGCGGAACGCGAATGCATAAGTAGTAGGCGGGCCGCCATATCCGACAGGACCGTGCATCACGAGACCGTCGTCGGCAACAAGCCCGGGGAGACGTTCCTCCTCAGCGAGTGCTACACCTCAATCCAAGGAGAGAGCAGCCTCGTGGGCACGCCGACCGTATTCGTGCGGCTATACGCCTGCAACCTGCGGTGCGCGTGGTGCGACTCCGTGTACGCCGTGGAGGGAGGAGACTACCG
>JAWOML010000083.1:0-8303 GCA_033852515.1 Thermoplasmata archaeon
TTCGAGTCCGAGGAAGTCAAGGTCTCCCTGGGGACCAGCGCGGTGTCGGGAACCCTCGCCGGGCCGCGTACCCCGGGCACGGCGTTCGTGCTGGGCCACCACAGCATCGGGATGATCAACGGGGAGAAGGGCGTCTGGGGGTGGGCCAAGGGCGGGATGGGCGGGATTACGCAGTCCCTCGCGGCCGCGGCCCGGCACTTCGGCGCGGAGATCCGGACGCAGACGGGCGTCGCCCACGTGGAGATTCGCGACGGGAGAGCGACAGGCGTCGTCCTGGAGGATGGAACGAGCCTCGAGTCCAAGGTCGTGCTGAGCAACCTGGACCCCAAGCGCACGTTCCTGGGAATCGTGGGGCAGGACCACCTGCCGCGCGACTTCGTCCACGCGATCGAGCGGTACCGCATGGACCCCTCCTCGTTCAAGCTCAACCTAGCCCTCAAGGAGCTCCCCGACTTCTCCGCGATTCAGGGCACGAACCTCCAGCTGCACCACAAGGGGATCATCGACATCTCTCCGAGCCTGGACTACCTGGAACGGGCCTACGAGGACGCGGCCCACGGGCACTGGTCCAAGGAGCCATACATCGAACTCGTGCTCCAATCCACCGTGGATCCGACCCTCGCGCCCAAGGGCATGCACACGTTGAGCGCGTCGTGCAAGTTCGCCCCCTTCGAGCTCGCGGGCGGGACCTGGGACACGGAGGGCGAGCGGTTCGCGGAGGCCATCCTCGATGCCATCGAGGCCTATGCTCCGAACATCCGGAAGACCATCCTGGCGAAGACCTGGATCACGCCGCTGGACATGGAGCGGGAGTACGGCCTGACCCGCGGCGATGTCTTCCACGGGGCCATCTTCCCCTACCAGATGTTCTCGTTCCGGCCTGTGCCCGGATGGGCCCACTACCGCACGCCCGTGGAGCGCCTCTACCTCTGCGGCGCGGGAGCCCACCCGGGCGGCGGCGTCCTCGGGGCGCCGGGCCACAACGCCGCCATGGCCGTCCTCGAAGACTGGACCCAGATCAAGCACGCCTGAGGGTCACGTCTCGCGGACTTGGGCGTCGTACGCGTTCGCGAAGCCCGCATCCCCGCCCTCGATGAAATTCTTGAGGCCGACGAGAAGATCCGACCATGAGCCGCGCTGGTGGAGGATCTCCCCCACTTCCTCCGAGCCGTATCCCCCGCTCGTCAGATACACCGCGGTGCCGCTCGCCTTGGCCTCTAGGTCCAAGGCGACGCGTAGGTCACCCTGAGACCGCGGCCACCGAAGGACGAGCCTCCGGTCGGGGACCATCTCGAGGATCCGATCCGGTCCCTCGTTTCGCCCCATGGCATAGGCGCCGCCGACCCGAGCTTCGACGCGCGCGTTCCCGACGGGCACGCCGCCGGTGGACCACCGGTCCAGTTCCCCCGCGTCCGTGAGCGCTCGGAAGACGCGGTCGGGTGTCGCGTCGATCAGGTTTGAGAGTCGGAGCTCGCCCGACGTCACCGGAGTGTGATCCGGTCGGACGCTGTCGCTTCTCCCTTCCGCGATGGACTTCAGGTTCCCGAGGCACATGCGCCACGCATCCTGGAGCGCTCCGCAGGTGCTGTCCTTCATGGGCACGCCGTTGTGATGTGCTCGCAGGTATGTGCCATCTTCCGCGTCCTCGAGCTCGTACGCCACGCGCGTGTCGACGCCGTGGATGGGCCAGGTGAACGCGAACCGCTTCAGCGTCTCCCCTTCGTCGATCGTGGTCTCCCACCCCCGGCCCTCCGGGAGAACGAGGCACGTCTCCCCGCCGAACTGGAACTTGCCGCCCACCTTGGGCTCGATGCGGCACCAGCCGCAGAACCAACGCGCGAGGTGTTCGATTCGCAGGAGTCTCTCGAAGACCGTGGCCCTCGGGGCCGCGACACGGAGGTGGAATTCGTAGTCATACCGCATGAGCGCCTCGCCGCAACCGCCCGCGCCGTTTCAACTTGCCTCCAGTAAATACCTCCGGACCCGAACCTATTTCGTGAATCCCTGCGTCCCGCATGCATCACGTCGAGGCCTCGTGGAGGCTAGGACGGAAGAGCATGGGCTACCGGTACGCGGTTATCGGCTCGGGCCGTCAGGGGACGGCCGCGGCCTACGACTTCGCGAAGTTTGGCGACGCAGACGACATCGTGATGGGTGATATGGACCCCCCGCGTGCGAAGCGGGCGGCCGCCCGCGTGAACAGACTCACGGGCCGCGACGTCGCGCACCCTGTACAGGTCGACGTGACGAAGGCCGCGGCCGTGGCCAAAGCGATCCGCGATGCGGACGTCCTCCTGAGCGGCGTCCCCTACTTCTTCAACCTGGGTCTGGCGAAGCTCGCCCTCAAGGCCAAGGTCTCCATGGTGGACTTCGGCGGCAACACGGACATTGTCCGCAAGGAACTCGCCTTGGACGCCGAGGCCCGGAAGGCAGGCGCGGGCCTCGTGCCCGATTGCGGCATGGGACCGGGACTGAACATCACCCTGGGCGTGTACGCCATGGACCTGCTCGACGTGCCGGAGCACGTGTACATCTACGACGGCGGCCTGCCGCAAAGTCCCAAGCCTCCCTGGAACTACGAGCTCACGTTCAACGTCGAGGGCCTGACCAATGAGTACGACGGGGACGCGGTGTTCCTCCGGGATGGCCAGATTGCCCGCATCCCATTGTTTTCCGAGTTCGAGCTCGTGGACTTCCCGCCTCTCGGGCAGCTCGAGGCCATCGTGACGCCCGGTGGCCTGTCCACGGCCCCTTGGTCTTTCCAGGGGAAACTGAAGACGCTCCAGAACAAGACCCTCCGCTATCCGGGCCACTGGACCCAGATGCAGGCGTTTCAGGACCTGGGTCTGTTTGGCCTCGACCCCGTAGCCGTCGACGGCCGCAAGGTGGTCCCGCGCCACGTCTTCCACGCGTTGTTCGAGCCCAAGGTTACTCCCAAGGAGATCCGCGACGTCTGCGTGGAGCGTGTCCGCGCGCTCGGGATGAAGGACCGGCACACCGCGGAGGCCGTCGTGGAGATCGTGGACTACTACGACGCGGCGACGGGCTTCACCTCCATGGAGCGGCTGACGGGATGGCACGCGGCGATCACCGCGGAGATGCTGGCCCGGGGGACGATTCCCCCCGGCACGCATTCCGTGGAGCTGGGCATCCCCGCCAAGCCCTTCGTGGACGAGGCACGGAAGCGTGGCCTGGCCATCACGGAGCGCGTGGGGCCTGTCTGATCCTTCGCGGAATCCCCACGCACAGATTCAAGTACGCCGCGGGGAGTCGCGCCCCGAAGGCGGAAGCCATGAAGGTCTCCAAGGGCCGGAAGGTCGTCGTGCACTACCGCGGCACCTTGGAGGATGGGGAGGAGTTCGACTCCAGCGAGGATCGCGAGCCCCTCGAGTTTACGGTCGGGGACGGCGCGATGATTCCTGGGTTCGAGAAGGCCCTGCTTGGGATGGAGGCCGGCCAGCGGAAGAAGGTCACCCTGGACCCCGAGGACGCGTACGGCGCCTACGAGGACGAGCTCGTGATCGAGGGCCCGCGGACGGCGTTCCCCGAAGGGGAGATCAAGTTGGGCCAGAGCTACACGGTCCATCTGCATGGGGGCGAGGAGGCCGTGGGTCGCGTCCTTCGGATCGGGACGGACTCCGTGGTCATGGACTTCAACCACCCGCTCGCCGGGAAGCGGCTCACCTTCGACCTGCACGTCGTTTCCGTGACGTGACGGCCCGCTTCGCCGCGACGCGCCTCGGGAAGAGGTCGGACTTCCCCGTCATGCGCTCCATGTACGCCTTGTCCAGGTCGTAGACGAGGGGTTCCTGCTCGCTGTAGCGGCCGCGGGACCAGGCGCGCGAGCCGATCCCGAGCTGCGTGCGCTCGCACACGGCCCAATCCTGCCGGTTGATTTCGTCCCACATGTCCACCGCGTCGCTCGGGTCGAAGCCGGGGGCGGCCATGGTCTCCGGATCGAAGTACCACTCGCATTCGATCTTGGAACGAGAGGGGCTCTGGGGCCAGTCCCGATGGATCATCAGGTAGTCCGGGTGCATGCTGAAGAACATGTTCGGGAACACGACCCAGTAGTAGATCCGTTTCCGGTCATCCTCGGTCATCCCCTTGAGCGGAGGCCGCTTCGTGTACCCCGACACGGTCATGGAGGTGAAGTCCCCTGCGAAGGTCTGGAAGCCGCCGTTCACCGTGGACACGCCCTTGCCCCGGGTCATCCACGCGTCGTTGTCCCCGGTGAAGTACGGCGTGACCCGGTTCAATCCGGGGTGGATCGGGGCGCAGTGGTAGCATTCCGAGTAGTTCTCCGCGAGGATCTTCCAGTTCGCGTTCACCTCGTATTCGTGCCGGGCGCCGAGACGAAGGCCCTCCACGTTCCACCGGGCCGTGCGCGCGATCAGCGGTGCGATGGCCTCCTTGAGCGGCTCGGCCTTGGGGTCCAGGTTGGCCCAGACGAATCCGCCCCAGGTGTCCGTCCTCACGGGGTAGAGGCCGATGTCGTCCCGGTCGAAGTCCCCGAGGCCGTCCGTGTGGGGGGCGCCGACGAGCCGGCCCTCCGTGGAGTACGCCCACGCGTGATAGGGGCAGACGATGGAGCGGAGCTTCTCCCCGTGGTCGTCCGTGACGATGCGGGTACCGCGGTGGCGGCACACGTTGTAGAAGCCCCGGACCACGCCGTCGCTGCCTCGGATGAAGAGGACGTTCTCCGTGCCGATCTGCCGCGTGAAGAAGTCCCCCGGGTTGGGGATCTGGGAGAGGTGCCCCACGTTGAGCCAATGGCGGAAGAAGAGCTTCTCCATCTCCTGCTGGAACACCCCCTCGTCGACGTAGACCGTGCCGGGAGGGGTCCTGGCGGAGAGATGTTCATCTCCGGGTCGGGCTCGCGGGTTGTCACTGAGCTGAACTCGCGCCATAGGACTCCCCTTGGAGAGGGCGCCGCCAAAATTAAGAACTTTCGGTGGACCGAAAATCGTCCGACGGGCAACGGGTTCGGGCCTCGCATTGGCGTTTCGCCAACGACGGGGACGCGGGGCAGGCTCAGATTCTTCCCCGGGTGCGGCCGCGTCGGCCTTTTCGTCCGCCGTGACGGAAGCGCTTCTCCTTCGGGCGTGCGTCCTTGGGCGGCCGCTCTTTGCGCTTCATACGGTCCGCACCGCGAAGCCACTAGATGAACCCGTTCACGAGGCTCGCGGGGCCTCCACGGGCCTCGCAGGTGTGGGCTGGTGCTTCGGGTGGAGCTTCTCGATTTCGTGGAGGACGGCTTCGTACTCCTTCTTGGCCTCCATCTCGGCCACCACGGTGAGCATTCGCAGCCACATGGCCGGATAGGCGACGAGCCAGACGGCGGAGGCGACGAGGATGGTCAACACGGAGCTTGGGAGGAGGTCGCCGAGGCCCACGAGCCCCAGGACGTTGCGCAGGACGATCTGCGTGGCGATGCTCGAGGCCGCGAGGAACGCGATCAGACGGAGCCACTTCACCCACCGGTCGTGCATGGTCGCCTGCGCGATGTGGAAGAGGCCGTGATACCAGCTCACGAGCCGTTGGCCAAGTGCCATGATGGGGCCTACGGTCCGTCGGCTATAAACCGTTCCTTCCGGTAATCGTTCTTGAGGCCGACCGAAACGGCCCCCGCTCAGGCCGGTTCTCGTTCACGACTTGGGGATGTCCTTGCCGGGGTCAACGAACGGCCGCTTGACCACGGTCGCGTCCCGGCTCTCCTTGGGTGTGCGGATCTGGAGCCGCGTGCCAAGCTTCGCGTGCTCGATGGGCACCATGGCGTACCCGATGTTCTTCCCCAGCCGCGGGGAGTACGTCATCGCGGTCAGCCGGCCCACCTGGCGCCCACCCACGTTGACCGGCCAAGGTTCGGAGAGCCAAGAGAAGATCTTGGATCCGTGGATCTCCACGCCGACTAGCTTCCTCCGGACGCCCGCTTTCTTGATGCGTTTCAGCGCTGCCTTGCCGACGAAATCGGCTCGCTTATCCTGGTCCACGAGCCAACCCAGGCCCACCTCGTAGGGATTATTCTCCAGGGTCATGTCCGACCCGTAGTTCAGGATGCCCGCCTCGATGCGGCGGACTTCAGACGGCCCGATGGGACGGATTCCGTACGGCTTCCCGGTCGCCATGACTCGCTCCCAGAGGTCGTCTCCGCGACTCCCGTCCCGGAGGTAGATCTCGTAGCCGACTTCCGCGCTCCACCCCGTCCGCGTGACGATCACGGGAATCCCATCGATCCGGGTCTCCAGGAACGAGTAGTAGGGAAGGTCGAGGACGGCAGGGCCCACTAGGTCCCGCACGACTTGCTTGGACTTGGGGCCCTGCACCTGGAGGGGCGACACATCGGGCTCGCGGATGTCCACCTCCATGCCCGAATGGACCGCGACCCCCTGGGCCCACAGGAGCGTGTCGCTGTTCGCGAGGGAGAGCCAGAAGTGGTCCTTGCCCAGGCGCATGAGGACGGGGTCGTTGATGATGCCTCCCGCCTCGTTGCACAGGAGGACGTACTTGCCCTGCCCTACCTCGCACTTCGTGAGGTCCCGGGTCACCAGGTAGTTCGTGAACTTGAGCCCGTCCTTCCCGGTGATCTCCACCTGTCGCTCGACGCTCACGTCCCACAGAGTTACGGCGTTGCGCAAGGCCTCGTACTCGGCCTCGATGTCGTCGTACAGACCTGGGAGGTACATGTGATTGTAGATGTCGTATGCCTGGCACCCGTACCGTTTCGTCGCCTCGAAGAACGGCGACTTGCGGTACCAGGGGCCGAAGTAGAGCGTGGTCGCTGTGTCGTCCGTCATGGCCTTCCGTTCCCTCCTCCCCACGGGAGGTTCCTCTGGCTAAGCCGGCCCGGCTATTTGCGGCTTGCCCGTGGGAAAGGGGTTATCCTCGGGACGGGTTCCCGGGAATCGCATGGAATCGCGACCGCCCGCGGTGCCTGTCGCCTTCCCGCAGCTCGTGACCCCCCGCCTCGTGCTGCGGGAGATCACCCTCGACGACGCGGAGTTCTGGGTCCGGAACTTCTCGGACCCGGACGTGGTCGAATTGACCGCGTGGGAACCGCCGCGGGACCTCGAGGGAGCCAAGGCCGAGATCATGGAGTTCTGTATCCGGCCCTTCCGGGAGTCCACGGGAATCCGCTGGGGCATAACCCTCCAGGGTCGCCCCGACCTCATCGGCACCCTCGGGTACCATCCAGGGGTCCGCGAGGGCGCGCAGCGCGCCCGCATGGGCTACGACCTGCTTCGGGAACACCGCCGCCGGGGCATCATGACGGAGGCCATGCGCGCCGCTGTGGCCTACGGGTTCACGGCGATGGGCCTGCACCGGATTGAGGTGCTCGTCGATCCGGTCAACACGGCGTCCCTCCGCCTCGTGGAACGTCTCGGCTTCCACCGGGAAGGGATCTTGCGGGAGAACACGTACTTCCGCGGCCGGTTCATCGACGACGTGGTCTTCTCCTTGCTTCGGCAGGAGTGGTCTCCGGCCCGCGACGCCAACCGTTAAGGCCGCAGCGCCCTCTCGCACGCGCGTGCGACTCGACTCCGGAATCGCCGTGGACGAGGCGCCGGGTGTCTACCGCCCCGCGGAGGACACCCTGCTGCTCCTTGCCGCCATCTCGCGGGAACCGGGGGAGCGTTTCCTCGAGGTGGGCACCGGGACGGGGTTCATCGCGTTGCACGCGGCACGGGACGGTCGCACCGTGGCTACGGACGCGAACCGCGAGGCCGTACACCTGGCGCGAGCGAACGCCCGCCGGAACGATCTGCCGCTCGCTGTGGTGGCCACCCACCTGATGGCCGGGCTCCGGGGACCCTTCGACGTCATCGCCTTCAACCCCCCGTACCTGGAAGGCCCTCCGCGGGACGACCTGGACAGGGCGTGGCAAGGGGGCCATCAGGGGTCCGACGTCTCCCTGAAGTTCCTCGCGGACCTAGGGCGCGTGCTCGCACCGAAGGGCCGCGCCTACCTCCTCCTGAGTCGGGCCAACGTGGCGGCACGCCAGGCCGCGGAGAAGCGCTTCCGCGTCGAGGTGGTGTCCACGAAGCGCCTGTTCTTCGAGGAGCTGGTGGTCCTCGAACTCACGCATCAAGGTCCTTGACGAGCTTGCCGCCTTTCCAGATCCGTCTCACGTTCTCAGGGTCCGTGAGGATAGCCAGGTCCTGCACAGGATTCTTCGCAAGGACCAGGAGGTCCGCATCGTAGCCCACCCTGAGCTGACCCGACTTGGGCGCCTGGGGACCCAGGGTGGCCGGGCCCGTGGCCGTCGCGGCCTCGATGGCTTGGAGCGGCTTCATCCCCGCCTC
>JAWOML010000084.1:0-2750 GCA_033852515.1 Thermoplasmata archaeon
TATCCCCTCTTGTTCGTTGGCGAGAAGGTCCCCAAAGGATTGCCGCGGTTGGCGAAGTGGGTCGAGCGCGTCGCTGCGATCCGGGCGTGACCCGCTAACGCTTGCGCAGCGTTTCGACCAGGGAGGCCATGGGCACGTCCCGCTGCTGTCCCGACGCCATGTCCCGAAGCCCGACCGCGTTCGCCTTGAGCTCCTTCTCCCCGACGAGCACCGCGTACCGCGCGCGCACGGCGTTGGCGTAGTCCAGGTTCTTGGAGGGACCGCGGCCCACGAGATCGATGTCCGCCCGGAGGCCTGCCGCGCGGAGGGATGCGAGGATCTCGAGGGCCTTCCCGCGAGTGGCCTCGCCGATGGGCACCACGTACGCGTCGAGCCCCGGCGGCGGTCCGAAGATGCCTTCCGCTTCCGCGGCGAGGACGAGGCGGTCGACCCCCAGGGCGAAGCCCGTCTGGGCCACGGCCTCTCCGCCGAACACCTCGGCGAGCGTGTACGCGCCTGCGCCGCCCACCTGCTTCTCCGCGCCCAGGTTGGGCGAGTCCAGCTCGAAGACCACGCCCGTGTAGTAGTCGAGGCCGCGGACCACGCCCATGTCGAACTCGTACTCCGACGGCGTTACGCCGTAGTGGCCGAGCTGCTCGCTCAGCTGCCACAGGTACGCGAACGCCTCAGCGCCCTTGCCGCCCAGGAGGGCCTTTGCCTCCTCAAGCACGCGCGCGTCCCCGTGGAGGGCGACCAGGCGCTTGAGCGGGTCGGCCACGTCCCCCCGCTTCAGCCGTTTCAGTTCGGCCTCGAGCATGGGGAAGTTCTTCTTGTCCAGGGCGTGGAGGATCCTGGCCTGGTCCTCGGGACCGAACGGAAGGAAGGAGCGGAGCATGCCGATGTGCCCGATCCGCGCGCGGATCTGCTTCAGGCCGATCCCGCGCATGGTCTCCAGGGCGAGGGCGATGACCTCCGCGTCCGAGGCGAGCGGCGCGCCACCGATGATCTCCGCGTCGAGCTGTTCGAACTCGCGGTAGCGTCCCTTCTGGGGCTCCTCGTAGCGGTACGCGGGGCCGTAGCAGTAGACCTTGACGGGCTTCGGGAGGCTGCGGAGCTCGTTCACGTAGAATCGGACGATGGAGGCGGTGAACTCGGGCCGGAGGGCCAAGTCGCGGCCCCCTTTGTCCTTGAACGCGTAGAGTTCCTCGACCACGCCGGGTCCCGACTTGGCCGTGAAGAGCTCGAGGGACTCGAACATGGGCGTCTGGATCTCGCGGAACCCGAAGGCCTCTGCGGCCCGGACGAACGCGGACTCGACGTAGCGCCGCTTGGCCATGTCCGCGGGGCCCCAGTCGTTCGTCCCCCGCGGCCGCTCGAAGGTCATGACGCGGGCCGAACATGGCGACGCGCCATAAACGTTTGGGAGCCCGGCCATTCACGGTCCGGCCAACTGCCTACGCCACCGGGCTCTCCGACGCTCGAGCGCGGCGCCTGCCCGGTCCGCGTGACCCTCGAGGGCGTGGAGGGCCTTGCGCTTCGACTCGGGCCGGTCCGCCCGGCCGATGTACCGCTCCACACGTCGGAAGGAGGCACCTCGCATCTCGAATGTCCAGACGTAGAGGTAGTCTTGCTCGTGGACCCGCTTGACGACGAAGCCACACCCGACCTTCACCGAGGCACCGGGACCCCATGGCCCCACAGGTACATCATGTTATCGCAGTACTGCGATAACATCGCCCCGGTCGACCCGGAGGGTCTCACCCTCGACCGCCGAGAAAAGCCTAAGCGCCCGGGCGACATCGCGCGGTTCGTGGGCGCCTCCCGGAAAGACTACCTCTTCGTCGTGCTCGCGAGCATCTTTTGGGGGACCGCCTTCCCTGGGACGAAGCTGATCGTTGGGTCCGTGGACCCGCTGTTCATCACGATGGCGAGGCTCGGGATCGGCGCGCTCGTGGGCTTCGCGGCCCTCGCCGCGATGCGCCGCCTCCGATGGTCGTTTCTGCGTGACCCGTGGGTCTGGGGCCTGGGTCTCATGAACTCGCTCGCCTTCAACTTCCAGAACGTCGGCCTGGCATACACGACCGCTTCCAAGACCGCCCTCCTCGTGAACGTGAACATCGTCGTGATCGCGATCCTCATGGTCCTCGTCTACAAGGAGAAGGTGACGGTGGCGCGGACCGGCGGGATTGCCCTGGGCCTCCTCGGAGTCATCGTCCTTGCGACGAAGCTCAACCCCTCCGCGATGGCGGGTGGCGAGTTCACCGGAGACATGCTCGTCTTCCTCGCGGGGGTCATGTGGTCGTTCTACGTCCTCGGTCTGAAGCACATGGTCGACAAGGGTGGCGACTACATCGCCCTCGTGACCATGGTCCTCGCCACGACGGCCCTCTTCTCCGCGATCCCAGTCGCGGTCTTCCGAGGGCCTTGGCCCTCCGACGCGGTCTCCTGGGCGGGCATCGCGTACCTGGGCCTCATCCCGACGTTCCTCCCGCTGTTCTTCTACACCCTGAGCCTGCGCACGATCTCGCCGACCATCTCTAGCCTCCTCGTCCTCCTCGAGATCGTCGTCGCCACCCTGCTGTCCGTGGCCATGTTCGGCGACCTCCTCGACGGGTTCACCCTGGCGGGAGGTGCGCTCATCCTGGCCGGCACGTTCCTCGCGGCCCGGGGGGAGAAGGAACTGCCGGAACCCGGCGGCGGTGGGCTCGCTCCCGTTCCCTCGAGCACGCGGCTCCCGGGATCCGACGGGATCACTCGACGGTGACGCTCTT
>JAWOML010000085.1:0-6524 GCA_033852515.1 Thermoplasmata archaeon
GTGGGCGAGAGCCGTCGCCAGGCCGGTCGGGTCCCCGTGGACCGCGGACACGGCACCGAGGGCAACGCCTCCCGCAACCGCTCCGACCGCGGCTGCGGCTACGATGGAGATCATGTTGTTCGACCTCAATGGAATTGAGGCTGGGCTAAATCTAAAGGGTTATGGTACGGAGGTCGAAATCAGATGGGACGGCCCGAGGCCTCGGAACGGCGTTCCGGTCGACCCCCAGGTGGGACTGTCGAAATGCCAACCCTCACCGTGGGGTCTGACGTTCTGTCGGAAGCTTCAAGCCCCCGAGAGCGTTCCGCTCGACATGGAGGAGATTGACGAGACGGACCGCGAAATCCTCGAGGTCCTCATGCAGGATGCCTCCCGGAGCATCGCGGACATCGCGCGGGAGCTGGACATGCCTCGGCCCACGGTCCAGTACCGCGTCCAGAAGATGCGGGAGCGCGGGGTGATCCGGGCCATCAAGGCGATCCCCGACTACGGGAAGCTCGGGAAGCCCGTGACCGCATTCGTCCTCGTGAACTTCCTCCCGAACCCGGACGTCTCCCAGCGGGAGCTCGCCGAGAAGATCTCCAAACTGGCGGGGGTCCACGAGGTCCACGTCATCTCCGGCGAATGGGACCTGCTCCTGAAGGTCCGGGCGGGCTCCATGGAGGAACTCGGCCGCATGGTCATCGACAAGCTGCGCGCGATGAAGGGGGTCGGCCATACGATGACGTGCGCCTCGTTCACGCCTGTGAAAGAGTGAGGGCGGCTAGGCCCCGGACTGCCGCGGCATCTGGGCTTGGGCCCGCAGCAGGCGATTGAGCGCCTCGACGGCCGCATCCACGCTCGTCGTCACAATGTCAGGTCCCACGGCACGGCCGATCGCGGAGACCGGGGCAGGGACCGCATCAGCGAGGCGGACGGTGACCTGGCAGAGGCTGTCCGCGCCGCCCGTGATCGCGTCCAAGCGGAACTCCTCGAGAGTGATCGATTGGGACACGGCCGTGCGGATGGCTCGCAGTGCCGCGTCGATGGGGCCTACGCCGCTCTCCGAAGTCCGACGCTTCTGGCCGTTCACCACGAGGGCAATTGTGGCCATCGGCGTGAAGTTGAACCCGGTGACCGCGGTGAACTCCTCCAACGAGACGCTCCGACCGGCGTCCGATGCGCGGCCTTCCGCGTCGTAGGCGAGAGCAACGAGTTCCGCGTCATCCACCTGCTTCCCCTCTTCGGCGAGTTTCTTGACGCGCGCCGTGACGTCGGCGAGCTGCTCCTTGGAGAGACCGAACCCGTACTCCTTGAGTCGGCTCTCCACGCTATGCACGCCCGTGTGCTTCCCCACGACGATCTTCCGTTCCTTGCCCACGAGACCGGGCACCATGGCCTCGTACGTGGACTGATCGCCCAGGATCCCGTGGACGTGAATCCCCGACTCGTGCGCGAACGCGTTCTCGCCCACGATGGCCTTGTTGGGCTGGACCGGGACGCCCGTGAGCCGGGCGACGGTCTTGGACGCGACCGCGAGCTTCGTGCTGTCCACATTCGTCGCGATGTCGTAGAACGCGCGGAGGGACATGACGACCTCTTCGAGGCTGGCGTTCCCCGCGCGCTCCCCAATCCCATTCACGGTCACGTGGACCTGATTCGCGCCCGCTTCGACCGCGGCCAAGCTGTTCGCCGTCGCTAGGCCAAAGTCGTTGTGGCAATGCACCGCAAGGGGAACCCGGGTCACCTCCTTGAGGGCCGCGATCAGGTGGCGCATGGCGGGCGGGCTCATGGAGCCCACGGTGTCCGCGACGTCGATCCGATCCACATGGGCCTCCTGGACCCGACGGTGGACCGTCTTCAGGAACTCGAGGTCCGTGCGCGTGGCGTCCTCGGAGGAGAACTCCACGACGAACCCGTGGGCTTTCGCATACTCGATGGCCGACACGGCCTTCCCGAGAACCTCCTCCCGGGTCATCTTGAGCTTGTGCTTCAGGTGAATGTCCGACGTGGCGATGAACACATGGATCTCGTCCACATCCGCAGCGATCGATGCATCGATGTCCGTCTGGACCGTTCGGTTCAGGGTGCAGATCGCGGACCGCAGTCCGGAGGCTGCGATCGCCTTGACCGCCTCGAACTCTCCCGGGGAGTTTGCGGGAAACCCCGCTTCGATGGAGTCCACCCCCAACTCGTCCAGGACGCGGGCGATGGCCACCTTATCCACCGAGCGCAAGGCGACGCCTGGTGTCTGCTCTCCGTCGCGCAGGGTCGTGTCGAAGATGCGGACGCGGCGTCCGGCGTTCCCGCTGCGGACGAGCTCATTGTACGGGCTCACGAACACGTCGCGTTCCGATTCGGACATGGTGTCACCAAAATGCGGGCCAGAGGAAGGCGGTCCGGCGGGATCCGGAGGGCCGCCCTCCCCTAGGCCAGAGGAAGGAGACGCAGGCTAAGCAAACCCGGCTTCCGGAATCGGGGCTCCGTGAGCGTCACCTTCCTGCTACTGGATAGCAGAGCGGCCCCTGAACCCACGGATTCCACATAAAGCTTGGGAATACCTGAGAAATCCAACGGATCGCCAAGTTTCCTGCCCCGCGTCCCCCGTTTCGCGGTCGGGCCGCCGAGGTCCCTGGGGGAACCTTCATGTAGCGCGGGGAAAATCCGTAGAGGTCGCGCGTCGGCGCGCGAGGCAGAGAGTCGGATGGACGAGACCGCGGACCTTCGCGAGGTGCCGGGAGCGAGCGCACGCTCGACCTGTTCCTTCGCCGTTTTTGCCGCGCCTCGGCCGTTCCCGCAGCCTCGGGCCGGCGCCGGCTCGCTGTGACCTCGCTCGTTTGCGGGTGTCACGACGGGGTGTGGCGCATGGACGGACACAAGACCATCGGCATCGCTGGCGTGGGCAAAATGGGCGAAGCGCTCGTCAAGGGACTCCTCTCCCGACGCGTGTTCCCGCCTCCGCACATTCTTGTGAGCGACGCGATCGCCCCTCGCGCGAAGGAGGTCGCGGCCACCTACGACGTGGTCTACGTCCCGAGCACGGCGAAGCTCGCGGAGCGTGCGGACATCCTGGTACTCGCCGCCAAGCCCAAGGACATGCCCGGCCTCATCGAGACCATTGCGGCCCACGTCAAGAAGGACGCGCTCGTGATCACGCTGGCCGCCGGCGTGCGCACGGGCTTCGTCGAAAAGAAGCTCGGCGGACGGGGGCATGTTGCGCGGATGATGCCCAACCTCGCCTGCGGCGTCGGGGAGGGCGCAACCGGGTTCGCTCTTGGCGCCACCGCGACGGACGGGGACGCTATTCTGCTCGAAGAGATCATGGGCTCCCTGGGCCGCGTGACCAAGGTCGAGGAGAAGCATCTTGACGCCGTCACGGGTCTGAGCGGCAGTGGACCCGGGTTCATGGCGGCGCTCGCCCAAGCGATGATCGAGGGTGGCGTCCGCTCGGGCCTCCCCAAGGACGTGGCGTTCAAGCTCGCGCTCCAGACCATGAAGGGGACCGCGGAACTCCTGCTCGCGGACGGGATCGAGCCCGAGGCGCTCTACAAGATGGTGGCGACGCCCGGCGGGACGACGGCGGCAGGGTGGCACGTCATGCAAGGGCGGGGCGTGCCCGATGCAATCTCGGACGGGATCGTGGCCGCCTCGAAGCGCGCCGCTGAGCTCGCCGAGGAAACGGCCAAGCTCCACGTTCAAGGTGATCACGGTGTCACCTAGACGACCTCGACCGCGGGCGGCCTACCAGGGGGAACCTGGGGCATACAGCGAGGACGCCGTGGTCGCCCTCTTCGGCGAGGACGCCGCCACACTGCCATGCCTCGAGTTCCGGGACGCCTTCGAAGCCGTCGACACGGGAGTCGCGACCCACGCGGTCCTGCCCGTCGAGAACTCCATCGAGGGGACCGTCGCACCTGTGAACGACCTGCTGCTCGAGCACGACCTCACCGTGACGGGAGAGTCGCTGGTCCCCGTGAACCACTGCCTCATCGGCAATTCGCGCTCCACACTGTCCAGGGTCCGGACGGTGTACAGCCACCCGCAGGCGTTGGGCCAGTGCCGGCGGTTCTTGTCCCACCACGCCGAGTGGCGACAGGTTCCCGCATACGATACCGCGGGGAGCGTCAAGATGGTCCGCGAACGCGGGCGGAACGACGAAGCGGCGGTCGCGAGCCGCCGAAGCGCCTCGATCTACGGGATGAAGGTCCTCGCGGAGGACATCCAGACGGACCACGAGAACACGACCCGGTTCTTCGTCCTCGAGAAGCATCCGCGGGAGGTTCGGGGCGCGAACAAGACCTCCATCGCCTTCGTCGCGAAGAACGTGCCCGGGGCCCTCCACCGCTGCCTAGGTGAGTTCGCGGCCCGCGGCATCAACCTCACAAAGCTGGAGTCCCGACCGCGGCGAGCCCGTCCCTGGAACTACGTATTCTACGCGGACCTTGAGGGCGACGTGAACGATCCCCGAATCCGAGAGGCCGTCGGGGCCCTCGTCACTACCGCGGGGTTCGTCAAGGTTTTCGGCTCCTACCGCGCGGCGGCCCGCGCCGCGGAGCGAGGCCCGCGCGGCACCTAGGGACGCAACCCATGGACCCCTAGGGTACGGACATCAGGCTCATCCCCCCACTCGAGGATGGGCTCCTCGTGAGTCCTTCCATCCAGCCGCCTCTCGAGGTCACCATTTCACATCACAAGATGCCGCCGCGAACGAGGGTCTTCTTGATCCTCGCGCTCGGTGGCGCGCTCGTAGGCGGCGTCGCGGCCTACACCTGGTACGTTCCACCCAAGGACCTGGTCTCCTTGCTAATCTGGGCGCCGTTCACGGCAATCACGGTGGCCCTGATCGGCCTTTTCGTGGCCGGCTACTTCGTCGAAACAACGCTGCGGTTTGACGGGGAGGGCATCCATGCCCGGCAATGGCGCTTCACGAAGGAGCTCCCGTTCGCTCGAGTGAAGAGAATCTACCTGTTCCGGGACGGTCGCCAGGACAAGCTCGCCGTTGTCCCCACCGACCAAGCCGCCTGGTTCATCGGTCTCGGAATCACGGGGGAGGAGCTCGACGCTGTGTGTGCGCGCCTAGACGCCGTCGCCCAGGCCCGCGGAATCGAGTTCCTTCGGAACGTCACGTTCGAGGAGATTCTTGAGCGGGAGGATCAAGACGCCTGAGGGGCGGGGGCCGGTCCAAGGTCCTGGCATCAGGCGCAGACGGCACCGAGGGATGCGGAGCCCACCAGCTTCGCGTACTTAGCGAGGGCTCCGCTCGCGTAGCGCGGCTTGGGCCGCTTCCAGGCACGGGTTCGAGCCCCGATTTCCTTCTGGCTGAGCCGGGCCCGCAGGGAACGTCGAGGGATGTCGACCTCGACCACGTCTCCGCCACGGAGGACCGCGATGGGCCCGCCTTCCCACGCCTCGGGGCTGACATGCCCGACCATGAGTCCACGCGTCGCCCCCGAGAACCTGCCGTCCGTCACGAGGGCCACCTGGTCGCCAAGCCCTTGCCCAACCAGGGCGGCCGTAATTGCGAGCATCTCCCGCATGCCGGGGCCGCCCCGCGGTCCCTCGTATCGAATGACCACCACGTCCCCGGGCTCGATGGCCCGTTTCTCCGCGGCGCCCAGCGCGTCCTGCTCGCCGTTGAACACCCTCGCAGGACCCCGGTGGACCAAGTGCTGCACACCCGCGGTCTTGACCACCGCCCCGTCCGGGGCCAGGTTGCCGTGGAGGATGGCCAAGGTCCCCGTGGGGCTGATGGGTGCCTCGACGCGGCGAACGATGTCTCCGGGCACCTGGGTCGGCAATCCGCGAAGTCGCTCGGCCAACGTCTCGCCGGTGACGGTCACGCAATCCCCATGCAGGCGTCCCGCATCGAGGAGACGCCGCATGACCACGGGCACGCCCCCCGCACGATGCAAGTCAGCCATGACGTACTGCCCGCCCGGCTTCAGGCTCGCGATGTGCGGCGTCTTCCGGGAGATCCGATCGAACTCATTGATCCTCAGCTTCACGCCCGCTTCGTGCGCAATGGCGAGGAGATGGAGCACGGCGTTCGTCGAACCGCCCATCGCCGTGTCGACCGTGATCGCGTTCTCGAACGCCTCGTGCGTGAGGACATCCCGCGGCCGGATGCCCAGCTCCAGGGCCTTCATGACCGCAGCGCCCACGGTCTCCGAGTGCTCCTCTCGTTCAGGGTCCACAGCGGGTATGGCGGCGTCTCCGGGGACGGTGACCCCGAGCACCTCGGCGCACGTGGCCATCGTGTTCGCGGTGAAGAGCCCTGCGCAGGTGCCCGCGCCGGGGAACGCGCATCGTTCGATGCCGGCGAGCTGCTCCGCGGTCATTCGCCCCGCCTCAAACGCCCCCACGGCCTCGAACATGTCCTGGATGGTCACGTCGCGGCCCTCGTAGTGGCCCGCCAGCGCGGGCCCCCCGTACGTGAACACCGCGGGCACGTTGATGCGGGCCATAGCCATGAGCGAGCCGGGGATCGTCTTGTCGCAGCCCGCACACGTCACGAGGGCGTCGTAGCGGTGGGCGTGCATCACGAG
>JAWOML010000086.1:0-8336 GCA_033852515.1 Thermoplasmata archaeon
GCGCGGAAGTTCACGGATACGCCCGTCCTCCTCAAGGGCTCCGGCCAGGCGAGCGACTACCTCGCCCTGCATGACCGGAGGGACATCACGACGATGGACGCCACCGTGGTCGCCGGCAAACGCGCACTCCAAGAGGCCAAGCTCGAGCCGAAGGACATCCAGGTCGCGGAGGTCCATGACAACTTCACGATCTCGGAGATCATGGCCATCGAGGACCTGCGCTTCGTCGAGAAGGGGAAGGGAGGGCCCGCGACCGTGGACGGGGTCACGGCCCTGAACGGCAAGATCTCCGTGAACAGCTCGGGTGGGCTCAAGGCCCGAGGCCAGCCCGTGGGCGCCACGGGGGTCGCCCAGGCCGTCGAGATCGTCAAGCAGCTCCGCGGGGACGCTGGGAAACGCCAGGTCATCGGGGCCCGTCGCGGGCTCACGCACACCCTAGGCGGGACCGGGGCCACCGCCGTGGTCCACCTGTTCGAGCGGGGGGACTGAGATGACCCAGGCCATTCCCCGCTTCTGGCGGGAAATCCAGAGCCGGTACAACCTGGTCGGCACGAAATGCGGGAACTGCGGGAAGGTGGACTTCCCGCCGCGCTCCGTGTGCCCGGACTGCGGGCGCAAGTCCGTCGGCAAGATGCAGACGTTCAAGCTGGGCGGGAAGGGGAGCGTGGTCACGTACACGACGATCTACGACGCGCCGTCCCAGTTCGACATGCAGAAACCCTACGTGATGGCCATCGTGGAGATGGACGAGGGCGTGCGCCTGACGTCCCAGCTCATCGACGTGAAGCCGGACGACGTGAAGATCGGCATGAAGGTCCAGGCGGCGTTCCGCAAGCTGGGGCAGGAAGGAGACGCGGGCGTCATCCACTACGGGTACAAGTTCCGCCCTGCTACCGCGTGAACGTCCGCGTCGGTCGCAGGGACAGGCTCAGCGCCAGTGTTCCCAGTTCATCCCGGCCATCCGCATGCCCCAGCCGGCCCACAGGGCCGCGATGAGCCCGAGGAGGGCGATGAGGGACGCGATGAACAGGACGACGTTCTGGAAGAGCGAGTAGGTGCCCGACCAGATGAAGGTGTAGATCAGGATGAAGACCAGCCAGGCCGTGATCAGGAGGATGGTCGCGCTCACGCGCCACTGCATGCCCTGCCGCATCCCGCCGGGCCACGTCCACGGCGGTCCCGGGGGTGTTCCCTGCCAAGGCGGTCCCTGAGGTGGAGGTCCCTGTTGCATGGTAATCCCGCTCCCCGTATCCCGGCCGAGGGGATAAACCGCGCGGACCTGCCTAGTGGGCTGGAGGTTCCGTGGGGGCGGCTACCGGGTACGGCCGCGCGGACGACCAGTAGATGCCCAGGGTGACGTAGACCATGAGCATCGCGGCCGCGACGCCGACGAGGACCATGATCACCACGCTGCCTGAGATCGCGCGGTCCGCGTAGCTCAGGAGGAGAACCGCGAACACCAGGTCGCCGACGCCGCTCAGGACGCGGGACACGGCGCGCAGCTTGGTCCACCGGAGGCTCCAGCGCAGGGCCGCCGCGACGAACTCGAGCACGCCCACGACGCCGAAGAACCAGGCGGCCGCCAGGATGAGCGCGTCGGGAGGCCGCACGAAGACGGTCCGGGCCGCGGACATGGAGTTGAACCAGCGACCGAAGTCCGCGGGGAGGTTGGGGTCCATGGCGAAGGCCACGGCGACCGCCAAGAGGAAGAACGCGAAGCTCAGGAGGCCCACGAAGTCCTCGGCGGGCTGCTTGTGCCGCGGCGGAGAGTGCGGCGGCGCCGGGGGATACGGGTACGTGGGAGGATTCGGCGGGGGAGACGCCGCGGGCGTCTGGGGCGCCGCACACGACTTACAGAACTTCGCGTCCTCGTTGTTCTCCGTGCCGCAGGAGGGGCATTTCATGCCATCGCCGGCGTCCGCATCGGTCCGGGAACGCCCTAAAATCTGGGTAATTACTGCACGGACGACGATTGGACCGGGGACCCCGGCGGAGTCAGGCGGCGGGGAGCCGCGGCCGCAGAATCCACCCCTCCCCTCGCTGGAAGATCAGAATCCGTCCGCACAGGCGGCACCGTTCGAAGCTCGTGTCCGCCTGGCGTCCCAGGGGCTCCGTCGCAGGGTGGGCGCACATTTCTCGGGCCATGGTTGGGCGACAGGGAGTCGCCAGCGAATCAGCCTGGACCCGGCATACGGGGGCGCGAAAGGACGGTTCCCCGCGTCCCCAGGATGGGCGACCGTGCGTTTGGCGCTGTACACACCGGAAGGCGGCATGGTAGAGTAGAAGCTTGCCTCGCCCGCCGCGGACAGGGGCGGCGCACAGCCGCACACTTCGGGACTCCTCCCTTGGCCATTGGGCCAACGCGCCTCAGAGGGCCACCAAGACGATGCCAGGGATGAAGAGGGCCAGGGCGAGCGCATCCGTCCGCGCGAACCGTTCCTTCAGGAGGAAGTGGGCCGCCAGGGTGGAGACGAGCGGATAGGACCCGGTGACCGCAGAGACGAGCGACGCGGGACCGAGCGCGTACGCGTACGTCAGGAGGACCACCCCGCTGGCCCCCAGGGTCACGTCCAGAAGGCCGTAGCTGATCGCTCGCCCGCGATCCGCGTGGGGCGCCTCCCGAGGCCGGTTCCGGGTGAGCCTCACGAAGGCACCGAGCACGAGGACGTTGGAGAGCGCGTAGAACCCGAACAGGTTCCCTTCGCCGATGCTGTCCACGGCGACCTTAGAGAAGTAGCCCCACAACCCCCAGCAGACGAAGGCAAGGAGCGCGAAGATCACCGCGGATCGATTCCCGGGTCCCGCGGACCTCGGCTGTCGGCTCAGGACCACGACGCAGAGCAGGACGAGCAGGATCCCGGCCGCCTGGGTGGCGTCCATGGTCTCCCCGAGGAGCCAGAGGGACAGCAGGATCGTCGGCGCGGGGTAGGCCGCGGTCACCGTCCCCATGAGGCCCACGCTGCCGACGAGGATGCCCTCGTAGTAGAAGATGTACCCCAGGGTCCCTGTGAGCGCGGCTAGGAAGCCCGCGACGATCCCGTAGGGGTCCGAGGCGGGCAGTTCCGTGCGGAACAGGAGGAACAGCGCGAGGTATGTGCCACCTTCGAACACCGCGATGAAGCCCAGCATCCGCCGCGTGCCCAGGCGCATCGTGGCGGGCTTCGAGACGAGCGTCCCGAGGCCCCAGACGACGACCGTCGCGAGAGCGAGCCCGAGCCAGGCTTCCGTCCCCATGCGCTCCGCTCGCGGGAGGCCGATAGGCGTAATGAGCATGGCGGTCCTCGCCGGAAGCGTTCTCGGGGTCGGCCGTGGACGGCGGAAAGCTTTAGGCCACAGACCGGATGGTTCGCCGGGTCGCGGGAGGACGGCCTGGATGATGAGAAGAGACACGAGGCGAGCTCCCCGGATCCCCGCGATCATCCTGGCCGCGGGGCGTTCGGCCCGAATGGGACGGCCCAAACCTCTCGTCCCCGTCGCCGGGAAGCCCATGCTGGCTCAGCTCTTGGAGCGTATGACCCGTTCCCGCGTCGCGGAAATCCTCGTGGTCCTGGGACCCGAGGCGGAGGCAGTGCAAGCGCACGTCGACCTGCACGGCGCTCGCGTGGTCCTCAACCCAGACTATCGCCAGGGAATCAGCAGCTCGGTCCGCGCGGGCCTCCGGGAGGCTGGAGCCGATGCGGCAGGATACCTGTTCGCCCTCGGAGACCAGCCGTTCGTGGACCCCTCGACGTTCGACCGTTTGATCGACACCTGGCTCCTGGACCGAGACGAAATCCTGATTCCCACGTTCCACGGTCGGCGCGGCAATCCCGTCATCATCCGTCGCGATCTCGCATCCGAGGCGAGTGGGCTCCGCGGCGACGTGGGATTCCGCGCCCTGTTTGACGCGCACGCCCGGGGGCTGCGAGAAGTCCCTGTGGATGACCCGGGCATCCTGATCGACATGGACACGCCCGAGCAGGTGGAGGCCTTCGAGGCTCGACTCGGGAAGGGCATCCCCATGCAGGATGTCCTCCGGGCGATCGTCAGCGTGGGACCTCCGCGTTCCCGCATTCCGTGACGGGTCCCCGGCACGCCGCGAGGCTTTACCGGGACTCGAGCTTCTTGCGCACGTTGTCAAAGAAGGTCTGGGTCTTCTTGTCAATCGTCGAGTGCATGAGCCGGGCGCCGAGGCTTGCGATGGTTCCGCTCAGGGTCACATCCGCCTTCCAAGTGGCCGTGGTGGTCCCCTCCACGTCCGCGAGCTGGATCAGGGCGTCGATGTCGAAGGCGCTTCCCATGCCCGTCCCGTGGACTTTGATCCGACCGTGCTCCGCCGGCACCTTCTCCACCACGGTGGCGGACCACGTAAACGTCCCCCTGACCGGGCCGATTCCGGACTTCAGCGTTCCGCGGAAGCGACTCGCATCCTGGACCTCAATCGTGTGGGGATCATCGATGCATCCTGAGAGGCGGTGCGGATCGAGGAGGAACTCGAACACCCTCTCGCGCGGCGATCGCACGGAGAACGCGCCTTGAAGGATCATAGAGACCAACCCCGAGGAGCGGGGTCCATCCCGAGAGGCCCATATCAAGTTTGTCGAGTGTCAAATCGCGGTCTGAGGGCTCAGGTCACCCGAAACCACAGGGCATATCTTTAAGTATATCGCGATATATCGCGTTCCTCGATGATGCCCAAGGACGGCTTCGGCGGTACGTTCCATTTCCTCGCGAAGGGGGATTTCCCCGGCCTCCTCCTGGTCGTGCTCCAGGAGAAGCCCATGCACGGGTACGAAATCATGAAGGCTCTCGAAGCCCGCTTCCATGGTTTCTACAAGCCCAGCGCGGGGGCCATCTACCCGGGCCTTCGCAGCCTGCACCGGCGCGGCCTCGTGACCGTGGCGGGCGGCGAACGCCGCAAGGTGTATCGGATCACCCCCCAAGGCCGGGCGTACCTTCGCGGGGTGAAGAAGGAAGTCAAGGCCCACTTCGCCTCCTTCCAGGAGACCGTGGGCCCCGAGCGAGCGGATATGTTCCATGAGTTCCGGGCCACGGGTCGGTTGCTGGCCACGAACCTGCGCAACGTGACCCCGGAGCAGGCTACCGCGCTGCGCGAGCTCATGGTCGAAATGCGCGAACGAATCCTCAGAGTTCTGTCGGAGTGACGGAGGTCGATCGCATGGACGGAAACGTAATCGAGGTGTCGGACCTGGTGAAGCAGTTCGGCGAACTCACGGCGGTCAACCACGTGAGTTTCCAAGTCCGCGAAGGCGAGATCTTCGGATTCCTGGGACCCAACGGCGCAGGCAAAACCACGACGATCAACATGCTCACGACGGTCCTGCGGCCCAACGGAGGCGTGGCCACGGTGAGTGGCCACGATGTCCTCCACGAGGCCCTGGAGGTCCGGCGGGCCATCGGGCTCGTGCCCCAAGAGTACACCGCAGACGAGGACCTCACGGGGATGGAGAACCTCCTGCTCGTGGCGAGCCTCTACGAGGTCCCGAAGGCGGAGGCCAGGCGGCGAGCGGAGGAGCTCATGGATCTCGTCCAGCTGAAGGACGCGGCGGACCGCACCGTGGACACGTACAGCGGGGGGATGCGGCGCCGCTTGGAGCTCGCGTGCGGGCTCATCAATCGGCCCAAGGTGCTCTTCCTCGACGAACCGACCCTCGGCCTCGATGTCCAGACACGGGCCGCGGTCTGGAACTACATTCGGCTGCTCAAGGAGAAGTACCACATGACGCTCTTCATGACCACCCACTACCTGGAGGAAGCGGACAACCTCTGCGACCGGATCGCGATCATCGACCACGGCAAGATTGTCGCATTGGACACACCCCAGGCCTTGAAGGACTCCCTGGGCGGCGACGTCATCGAGGTCCATGTGGACCGCCCCTCGGAGGACGGACTGGCCGCGGCGCTCACGGCCCTTCCGAACGTGAAGAAGGTCCTCCCGGTGAACGGGGGCTACCGCCTCACCGTGGTCAACGGCGAGGAGACGGCGCCCTTGGTACTGGACGCCATCCGGGCCCGGAACCTCAGGACGACGAAGATCTCCATCGCGAAGCCCACCCTGGACGAGGTCTACCTCGCCGCGACAGGGCGAACCATGCGGGACCAGGAAGGCAGCGGAGAGGAAGCATTCCGCCAGCGGCTGGTGACCCGGAGGGCGAGAGCATGAGCGGGCTCCTGGCCCTCACGGGCCGCGAGGTCAAGAAATGGTACAAGAATCCTTTCGTCCTGTTCATCTCCTTGATTCAGCCTATCATCTGGATGGGGCTTTTCGGCAAGGCCATGAACCTGGGCGACCTGATTCCGTCGAACCTCCCGCCGGGCTTTCCCAATCCGCTGATCACGTACCTCGGCGTGTCCGACTACTTCTCCTACATGGCGGTCGGGATGCTTTCCTTCGTGGTCCTGTTCGCGACCATGTTCAGCGGGATGTCCATTGTCTGGGACCGGCGTCTCGGGTTCCTCAACAAGATCCTGAGCACGCCCGCGAGCCGCGGCTCCATTGTCCTGAGCAAGGTGGCCATCGCGGTGATTCGGGCTCTGGTCCAGGCCGGAATCGTCCTGGTCGCCGCGGTCGTCCTGGGACTCGTGGTCGCGCCGGGATTCAATCCCCTGTACCTCCTCGGCGTGTTCGCGGCCCTCTTCCTGATGAGCATTGGACTCTCCGCCATGTTCGTGGCCATCGCGATTCGCTCGACGAAGTGGGAGACCCAGATGGCGATCATGAACCTCCTGAACCTGCCACTCCTGTTCGCGAGCAACGCGCTCTTCCCGACGTCGTTCATGCCCGCGTGGCTCCAGGACATCGCCAAGGCGAACCCCGTGACCTACGGGACAGACGCAGCCCGCCAGTTGATCCTCTTGTCCCCGAACTGGACCTCCGTCGCGAACGACTTCATGTTCCTCGGAGTCTTCGCGGCGGTCTTCGCGGTGATCGGGATCGCTCTCTCCTGGAGATACCTCAGCAAGTGATCCATGCGCCGCGGGGCGACCTCGCTAGTCCAGCTCGCCGGCTTCGACCTTGGCCGGGTCGGGGAACCTCTTGAGGACGGATTGGAGAGCGGCGGTCTCCTTGCGGTTCGCCTCGATCTCCTTCTCGGCCCGGCCGTCGTGCTTGGCCTCCGCGTCCCGGGCGTACGTAGCGTAGAGCCGGGCGGCCGCCTGGAGATTCCCAAACCGGCCGTCCTTCAGCTCGGACAGCAGGGCCTGTCCCTGGGCAAACGCATCACTCGTCGCGTTGAGTCGACCTAGGAACTCTACGAGCGCCGCAACACGGCGGAGCAGGCCCTGGGCGTCGTCGCTCCAGAGGACTTGCAGGGATCGGCGCTCGTCGTCGCGGACGGCCTTTAGCCAGGGCCAGGCCGCGTCGAGCGCGGTGCGAATCATGCGCGAGTCACCGTACAGATGAGTGAGCTTTGCGTCCGAGTAGGCCGGCAGCTCGAGGAGACCATAGAACGACCGGGCGCGCACGTCGTCGTGCCCGGGGCCCGCGCCGGAAAGCAGTCGGATCAGGGGTTCGGGGTCCGATCCCTGGGGCGGCGCGGGAATGCCCACGCCACGATGCTGGCACGTGTCGAGGAGCAACGGGATGGACACATCCGCGCGGGCGCGGGCAAGGAAGTCGAGGTACGACGCCTCCGCGGCCCGATTGAACGCGTCAATCGAGGCGACGAAGGCATCCGCCTCCTTCGGCGACGCGGTGGGCTTGGGCACCCGCTCCAAGTGCTCGACCCGCTTGCGCAGCTCACGAATCCGGGCCTCCACGCCGCGGTATCGATCCCGGTACTCTCCCTGGAGCTCGCGGAGTCCGGACGACTGCTCGACAATCTTGTCTAGCTTGTGCCAAACCTTGCGAGCGCCGTAGAAGTCCCGCTTCCGCGCCTTGCGCAGGCTCGCGTCCAAGATGGCGACGTGCTTGGGAATGAGTCGCTTCTCCGCGGCCGCCTTGCGGAGGTCCGCGGCGATGTCGTCCACGTCCCTCAGGAAGATCCGGATCTGCCGATAGTTGTTCACCTCGGACTCTCGGATGAGCCGGTCCATGCGCTCGCGGAACCGGTCCAGGTCCCCGGTCAGGGCGCCCGGAAGGTCCGCGAACTTGTGCCGCATCCGCCCAATCTCCTCGAGGAGGGCGGGGGCGTCCTTCTCGAAGGAGCTCGCGTCACCCGGACCCGGCGGGGTCATCGGAACGGATAGAGGGACCCTCGATATCTAACTTCGCGGCGGAGGACCCGCGAGGGGGCCCGCTCGGGTCACGCGAGGTTCTCCGGGATCAGGCGCTCCACGATCACGGTGTCTAGCCACTTGCCGTCCAGTTTGCCGTGCTTCTCGTAGACCCCGACCTC
>JAWOML010000087.1:0-5960 GCA_033852515.1 Thermoplasmata archaeon
CGACCGAGTCGCCGATCTTCTTGCCACGGAGCGCCGCGACCAGGTCGGAGACCTCCGTCAGGCTGCGTCCATCCACGGAGGTGAGGACGTCGCCGACCCGCAGTCCAGCGCCCGCGGCGGGCCCTCCCTCGGACAGCTCGACCAGGAAGACGCCCTGGCTCACGGGCAGGCCGTAGTAGTGGGCCACGCGCCGGTCCACGTCGTACCCGACCACGCCGAGCCACGCACGCTGCGCACGCCCGTGCTCCGCGATCTGGTGGGCCACCTCGAGGGCCGCGTTGATGGGAACCGCGAATCCGATCCCCTCCGCGAATGGGATCGTAGCGGCGTTCAGGGCGATCACGCGTCCCTGCAAATCCACCAGGGGCCCGCCGCTGTTCCCCGGATTGACCGCCGCATCCGTCTGGATCACCGGGAGGCCGTCGCCATCCCCCAGGCGGATGTTCCGGTGGAGGGAGCTGACCACGCCCGAGGTCACCGTGGGTCCGCCGGGCAGACCGAGCGGGGTCCCGATGGCTAGGACGGGTTGGCCGACCTTGAGCCGGTCCGAGTCGCCGAACTCGGCGGGCTGCAGATGGTCCCCGTCGACCTTGACCACCGCGATGTCCGTGTCCTCGTCCGTACCGAGTACGGAGCCTCCGAGGACCCGACCGTCCCCCAGGCCCACGAGGATCCGCTCCGCGCCGTCCACCGTATGCGCGTTCGTCAGGATGCGGCCGTCCCGATCCATCACGACGCCGGAGCCGATGCCCCGGCGCGGGAAAGGTCGATAGGGCGCGCCGCGAAATGCGCCTGCCACGCTGATGCTCACCGTGCTGGCCCCTGCCTTCTCGACGGCGGCCGTGTACGCCGCCTCCAAGTCCGCGATCATGGTCTCGGAGGGGGCTACGCGTCCGGGGGCTTTGTTGACTGGACGCCGCCGGGTCCGGTCACGCCACGACGATGGGCCCGGGGGTGTAGCAGTAGGGGCAGACGCTCGAAGGGGTCGCGTACACCACGGACCCGACTTCGGACAGGTCGGCCAGGGAGCTCGCGAGGACCTCCGTCTCAGAGACCGTGTACAGGACCTCCCCGATGTACAGGGACCGTCGGATCTGGAACGGTGAGTCATACCAGCCGTACGTCGCGTTCACGGTCCCGTTCCCATGGGCGATGCGCCCTACGTACTGGAAGCCCGTCGTCTCGTTCACGCGGTAGACGTAGGCGCCCTGCCACACGACCTCGCCCCAGGCCCAGGACGGCACGCCGTACGGGTAGCTGCTCCCGTTGATGATCGCGAGATCCACGGGCAGGACGACGAGTTGGGCCCCCGGCACGTAGAGGAACGCATGGGGGTCGCGGAGGACCTCCGAGTCCGTGCCGCGATCCCCGATGGTCACGTTGGACAGCTCGGAGGGAGACGAGGCGTTCGCGACGTCGTACAGGGAGAGCTTGAGCCCCTGGTACCAGGACCAGTTCCCGTCGGCGGCCGGGATCGCATCCTTCCCCACGCCGAGGAGGTGGTTGCCATCGAGCGGGTAGAGGTAGTCGGAGAAGCCGGGCATTTCGAGGAACCCGCTGACCCGGGGTGAGGTGGGGTCGGTGAGGTCGATTACGAACAGCGGGTCGATCTGGCGGAACGTGACCACGTAGGCCTTGTCCTCCAGGAACCGCGTGGCGAAGATGCTCTCGCCCGGGGCGAGTCCTTTCACCGAGCCGACGAGCTCCATCGCACCGTCGAAGACGTAGACGTCGTTGCGGACGGTGGACACGTTCCCGCCGAAGTCCCGTACCGTGGTCGCCACGCGGAGGTACCCGCGCCACTCGTCCATGGAGTACTGGTTCAGCAAGGAGCCCGGCACGTCCGCGGAGCCCACCGCGGCGATGTCCAGTCCTTCCGCCCGCAGTTTGTAGATCGTCGTCCAGCTAGACGCGATCCGGACGGGCATCAGGGTCGTCACGGGCCCTTGCACAGCCATCTGCCACTTGTAAAAGGCCAGGTACATCGCCGTCGGGGACATGTAGAGCAGGGAGCTGCCTCCCGTGACGACGGACATCGCCGAGGAGGCGCCCGATGTCACGTTCACCGCGAGGAGGTTCGTGTAGTCCCACGCATCGACGGACTGCGGGTCGCGGTAGATCTGGTCCGGGCTGAGGTCGCGACATGTGCCGTCCGCGCACAGGCCCGGATGGGCGTACGTGCCGTTCACCTCCATGATCCACTGCGTCGCGACGAGGTACGCGGTGCCTCCGACCAGCCTCCCGGTCGAGGCATAGCCCGTGATGACGACGGAGTGGTCAAGGATCGGGTCCGCGGGGCGGGACACATCAAAGAGGAGGACCGCGACGCGGTTGGGCTGGACGAGGAGCGGCGCGGCGAGTCCGTTCGGGCCCGTGAACGAGTCCGCGGGCATCGGACCGTAGAGGGCCGGCTGGTTCGCGACCACGACGAGCCGATCCCCGGTGAGGAACAGGCCTGTCACCTGGGTGCTCGAATCCAAGGCGGGAGCGAGGGACAGGTTCGCGAGCACGATGCGGTGCACCACGTGGAGGTCCTTCGCGGGGTACGCGAGGAAGACGACGACTTCGTTCGTCGAGGCCACGTAGAGATACGTCCCATCCGTCTTGACCATGTCCAGCTCGTCGACGCCCGCCACTTGCACGTTCGTGGAGGAGTAGCCCGGAGTTCCGCCCGTCGCGCCTCCCGCGTTGGGTGCGCCTCGGGTGGGGGACGAGAAGACGGGTGCGAGCATGGCGTTCGAGGGCGTGCTTCCATAGACGCCGCGCGCCCCGCTCAGGTAGGCGGTGAGGTCTTCGTAGCTGCGGAACGCGAGGAGTCCCGACGCGGCGGGCGCGGTCGCGATGAGCACGACGGCCGCCGTGGAAACGGTCACGGCGAACACGGCGAGGAGGGCGGCGATCTGGCGGCGGGTCCACATCGACGAGGACAGGGGTGGGGAGCTACTTCAAACGCGTTTCATTGTCAGGGGGAAGCCTAACGTGCCCCGCAGCCCCACCTCTGAGGATTCGGGGTGGCGGAAGGCGATGCGTTAAGAGGGCGACCGCGATAGCGGGTCCATGAGCGAGGTCCTGCTCCAAACGACAGCGGGCGACATCCGCATTCAGCTCTTCGAGGACACGATGCCTGTGACCGCGGGCAACTTCCGCAAGCTCGTGGAGAAGGGGTTCTACAACGGGGTGGTCTTCCATCGCGTGATCCCCAACTTCATGATCCAGGGAGGGGACCCGACGGGAACGGGGATGGGCGGGCCCGGCTACTCGATCAAGGACGAGTTCGGCCCGGGCAACCACAACGGCCGAGGGACGATTTCCATGGCTAACGCGGGACCCAACACGGGGGGTAGCCAGTTCTTCATCAACGTGGTGGACAACGGCCGGTTGGATCCCAAGCACCCCGTGTTCGGGAAGGTGGTGAGCGGCATGGAGGTCGCCGACGCGATCAGCCTCGCGCCGCGCAACCGGCAGGACCGTCCCCTCAGGGACGTCGTGATCACGAAGGCGTCGGTCGTAGGCCCCTGAGCCGCTCATCCGCGAAGGATCGGCCGGGTGAGGCAGGTCGGACCGCCCTCGGCCTTCATGGAGATCTCGTCGCCCCGGTAGGTTCGGACGCGGCACCCCACCTCGCGGAGGCGGCGGTGCGTGACCGGGCTCCCGCGTAGCGCGAGTAGGTCACGGGGTGCGAGCGCGAGCACGTTGGGACCCATCGTCGGGAACTCGGAGTCAGGTACCGCGACCCGATCGATGCCGCGGGCTGTGAGCTCCTCGGAGAACGGCACGGGCAGGTAGCGGGGATAGACCACCGCAAGGTCGTGATCGACCAGGCTGATCAGGGACATCAGGTGGAGGCACGCGTCGGGGCCCTCGTAGTAGGGCAGCGGCACGGGGAGGATTCGGACGCCCAGGTCGCGCACGAGGGACTCCAGCTGCCGGAGGCCTCGCGCGTTGGTCCGGAATCCCTGGCCCACCGCCAGCGTGTCGTGGTCGATCCACAGGAGATCTCCGCCCTCCGCCGTGGCCGTCCCGCGGAGCCGGCCCAGGATGGGCACCCCAAGACGCTCGAGGGTCGCGCCCAGACTGGCCTCTTCGCCCCGCCGAAGTGGCTTGCCCATCCGGAGCACGATGGCGCCCGCGTCGGTCACGAGCGCGGGGTCATGGACGAAGATCGCGTCCGCGCGGCCGGGCTGAGCTGCGTCGTGGTTCAGGACCTCCGCCCCCGACGCGCGGAGGATGCGAACGAACGCGTCGTGCTCCCGTTGGGCCGTGGCAAGCCGTGGCCGCCCCGCGTAATGCCACCGGCCGGGATTTTCCACAGAGAACGCGGCATCCGGCCGACGAACGAGGACTCGCTGGAGGCGCCCCACCATGTCCTGGCAGCCGTACGCCTCGTGCATGGTCGCCCGCGGGAATCGCGGAAGGGGTCTTACTCCTTACCACCGATTGCGGGGCCTCTCCAAACCGGAGTCCGGTTGCGTTTTCGGTGGTCCGAAATCCCCATTATACGTACCATGCCGCCCTGCGGTTGATATCGCACGGGATTTTAGGCCGCCCTAAGAGGCATCGGCATGAGTGGAAGCGGAATGGAAGCAACAACGAGGGAATCGGTGTTAGCACGGCGCGCGAAAGGACGGCGGCCTATGCGGTCCGGAGCCGTCGTGATGACGGGGGCGGTCCTGCTGGTCTTCGGTCTGCTTGCCGGGGGAATCCTCGGCCATGTGGCCACGCCCCCCGTGGTGACCACCGCGGGGTCGGATCACCTGTACCTCACGATTGCGTTCGACCCCTACACGGGCTTGGATCAGTACTTCCCCGCGAACTTCACGGTTCCGGCGAACGTACCCGTGGTAATCACGATTACGAACTACGACAACGGCTCGAACCAGATCCCGACCGGCTTCAACCAAGTCCTGGGCACGGTGGGCGGAACGGAGACCCTGACGAACGCCACGGTGAGCGGGCAAGCCCTCACGACGGTCCCTTTGGATCACGTGGCGCACACGTTCACCCTCAATGCCCAGCCGTATGACGTCAACGTGCCCATCCCAGCCGCCGATGGGCAGACGCCCAGCGTGGTCCGCTTCACCGTGATCTTCACGACGGCCGGCCAGTTCGAGTGGCACTGCATGGCCATGTGCGACGACTCCGCGATGACCACCCTCGGGTTCATGATGGGGACGGTCACCGTGGTGGGGGCCTGAACCCAACCCTCTTCCAACTTCCTTGCAACTCACGGGAGTGAGGCCGCCGATGCCTCAAGCCGCCCCACTCCCCCTTCTTTCTACCCGGAGGCCAGCGTCCCCTCAGCTCAAATGAGAGGCTGCCAGGAAATCAAGCACGGGGATCCTCGGCAGCTAGCTTCCGTTGCGCGGGGGCACGCGCGAGTTCGAGGTGCGCGTCGTGGCACCGCGGCCCTCGCGAAGGCGTTCCCGAGCAGCAGGTGGCGGCCATGCCGTCGGGGGATCCGTCCGGAACCGTCCACACCGCCAACAGTCCGTTCGCGCGATGCCGTTCCAGACGGCACAGGAGGCGCACAACCACCGGCGCTCCATGGGGATGTGGCTCGGATAGAGCGGATCCTGGCCGTACCCCGCGCCACAGCTCCAGCAGGTATCCCGGTCCAGCTCGTTGGAGACTTGGCACTCGAGGCAGGTCCACGCCTGGGGCGCGACGGTGAACGAGTGCAGGTGATGGGTCACCCACCCTGCGGCGGCAACGAACCCGGAGAGCGCGGAAGCGAGAAACGCTAGGAGAGTCATTCCGCATCGCAGGTTGGGTATCGCGGACTTATACCCTCGGTGCACCCTATCGTGAATGAGATTCGGATCCTCGCTCCTCGAGGAACCGGCGTGGATGTGCGCGCTCCGGGCGTGGATTCCTTATGTTCGCCCCTCCATCCCGGGTCGTGGTTCGCATCCGGTACGAGCTCCCCGGGGACCTGCGCCCGTCGCTTCTTTCCGAGCGGC
>JAWOML010000088.1:0-10972 GCA_033852515.1 Thermoplasmata archaeon
GGCGCAGGTCCTCGAACCGCCCCGAGGCCTTCACGGTCAGGAAGTAGTTGTTCGCGTCCTCCTCCCGGGCCACATGGGTGAAGGCGACGTGCTCGAAGGGCGGGAGGGCGCGCACCTTCTCCCGGAGGAGCTGCGGGATGGCCAGGTCTAGGTCGACGCGGGACCACCCTGCGCGGACGTGGAAGGCGCCGCAGGTCGCGCACCGCGGCACGTCCAGGTTCGCGGGCGGTTCGATGAGGGGATGCTTCTTGGCGAAGCAGTTCGCGCAGACCCCTTGGTACACGGGCCCCTCGGCCCCGCACTCGACGCAGAACATGGGACGACGTTTTGAACGGCTCGGGTCTACTTAAGGGCGCGGTCCTCCCAGACTTAGGAGCGATAGCCGAGTCGAAGTCGCTAAGTATCCGAGACGGTGTCGCACGGCAACCCATGGCCAAGGCGAAGACATGGTGGCGGCGCAAGAAGATCTACCACAGGGACGCGGTGATCCTCGCGTCCCTCTCGTCAGCGCTGCTGCTGGCGGGCCAGGTACCCAACCAGGAGCAGCTCTATGCGGAGTACCTCCTGCCGTTCGCAGACCAGCCGCTCGTCTTCTTCCTCAACGCGATGCTGCTCGTCTTGGCGTTCATGAGCTACTTCGCCGGAATCCTCGTCCTCATGGGGGGCGTGAACTTCCTGTGGGGCCAGGTGGGCCGTGGGCGGTTCCTGCTCTCCCTCGGCGTCGGGCTCAGCCTGATCAGCCTTCTCAAGCTGCTCGCCCTGTCCGTCCTCACCACCGGGTCACCCGTGGAGGTCGTCGCGTACTTCATGACCAGCCTCGTGGGCCTCGGCCTGATCACAGGGTTCGCGAGCTACGCCCTCATGCACGAGTACGCTCTACTCCTCAAGAAGCACGCGCGGAACATGTGGCGGCAGTGGCGGCGCGCTCGCCGTCCGCGTCCCGTCCGGCGCCGCTGGCGCAGCTCGGCGAACGCGCGCTGAGGCGGGCGCCCTACAGAAGCCAAATGGTCCAGCCAATCAGCGCGACCATGGCGAGGGCCGCGAGGACGAAGACGACCCCGATGGCCCACTCGCCCGCGGTGGGCGGCGGCGGGGCGGAGGGAGGCAACGCGAGGGCCTGGTGCGCAGGCTCGGGTTCCGCGTGCATCGGGGACGGCCAATCCCGAGGCCCAGAAATACCTTCGCAGGGCGCCCCCTCACTCCATCATCATGACATACTGTGCGTGGGGCACGCCGCCGATCCAGAGGATCGCCTCGTCGCTCACGTAGCCGCCCTTCTTGGCGGCCTCGATTGTCTCGCGGCCCACGAAGTTGCCAATCGTGGCGAGCTTGAGGTGGTCCAGCAGGGACTCCTCGGTCACGCGGTCGCCCTCGTAGAACTTCCCCACCTCGATCTTGAACTTCCCCTCGCGGAACGTCCTCCCGAGGAGGTCCTCGTCGGCCGCGGCCACGAGGGTCTCCTTCCCCTGGCTGTAGACTTTCATCCGGATGGGCATGGACGGACGCACGCGAGTAGCCCGCTCGGATAATAGGTCTTCGCTACAGCCTCTCCACGAGCTTGTACTTGTTCTTCGCGGGGCTGTAGATCTCGCCCTCCTGGGACCACCTCTTGAGCCAGGAGTCCACCTTGGCGGGCGGGATGCCACGCTCCTGGGCGACACGGACGATGTCCTCATAGTCCGCGACGCCCTCGGGTCCGGCCAGCTCGTTGATGATGTCCCGGAGGGAGATGATCTGCTCGCGCTGGGACTGGCTGATGCCCGTCTGGATGATGTCGATGTCGAACTTCCCTTCCTCGCCGGCCACCTTGCCCATCCAGTACTCCACGATCCGCACGGCGCGCTCCGCGTCGTCGATGCTCACTTCGTTGCTCAGGCGCAGTCGCGCGCTAGCCTCGGAGAGGCGGATGATTGCCTCGAGCTGCCGCGGGGTGATGGGGACACTCGATCCCGCGCCCTCTCCCGTCCTGCGGATGTCGAGATACTTCTTCTCGATGGCCGCCATGGCCTCGTCGGTCATCACGGGATAGATGCGCTTCGCGTACGCGACGTACTTACGGAGGAAATCGGGATTGAAGTGGGGTGTGTAGGGCTCTTCCAGAGCTTGCGTCTCTTGTGTCGCGAGGCCCGATTCTCGGCGCTTCATCATTTCGCCGACCTGGTGCCCTTTCAGGACGTGCTCCGCCAGTTCCCGGTCCTTTTCCGCTTGCGGGCGGTCGATCATCGAGAAGATGATGTCAAAGCGGCTTAGCAGCGCGGGCGAGAGGTCGATTTGTTCTGCGATGTATTTGTGCTCGTCGAAACGACCGAACTTGGGGTTCGCCGCGGCGAGCACCGCGCAGCGTGACTGGAGGACTGCGGTGATTCCAGCCTTCGCCACGCTGATCCGCTGCTGCTCCATGGCCTCGTGGATCGCCGAGCGGTCTTGAGGGTTCATCTTCTCAATCTCGTCGATCGCTGCCAGGCCGAGATCTGCGAGTACAAGCGCTCCCGCTTCCAGGGTCCAACGTCCTTCGCCGAACTCATCGCGCACTGCCGCAGCCGTGAGGCCCGCGGCGCTCGCGGCCTTCCCCGTGGCGTAGATGCCTCGCGGTGACAGGCGGCTCATGTAGGACAACAACTCGCTCTTGCCGGTGCCTGGGTCGCCCACCAGCAGCAGGTGGATATCGCCGCGTATACGGCGCCCGTCGGGAAGCAGCTTGGGAACTCCGCTGAACAACTGGAGGGCCAGGGCTTCTTTCTCCACATGCATTCCGTATAGCGAGGGGGCAATCGACGCCGTGATGAGTCGGTATATGTCCGGACTCGAACCCGCCTCCCGGATTAGCCGTGCGTCCTCTTCGGTGACCTCGATCTCCTCGAACTCGACCTGTTCGCGTTCGACCGAGTTGACGTCCACGAAGATGTCGAACAGGGTCGACTTGGCTCCGGGCCGCCCTTTCTGAACGCTCCGGAGGACTCCGTTCATGATCACGCGGTTCCCCGGAGTGATGTGCCCCGTGAGGTCGTCCTCCACGTACGCCGTGAGCCGCTGAGGCTCCTCGCCGCCCCGCAGCCCCTCGGGCGCCTCCTGTATCTCCAACTTCTGGGTGTCCAGATACATCGAGGTCTCCGTGAGGAGTTTGAATTTGGTCGCGCTGGCGGACCGCTTGCATCCCCCCTGCTCCTCATAGCACTCCAGGGGCTCGCGGAAGCTCTGGCCGTCCTGCTCCTCCTTGATGATCGTGCCGCAGCGGAGGCACTGGAAGAGCGCCCCCACAACGCGCGGCCGCACCTCGGTGGACTTCCGTACGAGGCCCTCCACGGAGATGAACTGCCCCAGGTGCTTGGCGCGGAGATCCCGAATCTGGATCCGACCATCCCGGGGCAAGCCTATGACCCGGAGGTGGATTTGGGTGAGCTCCTCGCCGGGCGGGACGAGGCGTCGCATGGCCTCCTCGCCCGCCATGAGCACGTTGAGCGGGTGGCGCATGAGGTAGATGGCCATGTCCGTGTCGAACCGGTTCAGCTCCGCGAAGGAGACCTCGAGGCTCCGCTCCTCGGGATACCGGTCCGCCACGGCGATGATCCGCGAGAGGTACCCGATCTCCTCGAAGAACTCCTCCCACTTCGCGATGAGCTCATCCTGCGGTAACTCGACGAGCGTGCGTTCCTCCCCTGGTCGCCGGGTCCGAGCCCCCCCGACCTCCGGCGGCGCGTCCGCACCCGACATGGTCCTACTTAACCTCCGACCCCATCGTTTCCTGTCCACTGGAGCCCGTGGCGTTCCTAGGGAGGGAAGCGCTTGCGGGGCGGCTTCCGCTGGAACTCTGGGAGCCCGTTTCGGCATCCCTCAATCGCAGGGCGAGTAACCGCACTGCCCGCAGAGAAGGCAGCCGTTCGTATGGAGGAGGGGGGCACCGCATTCGGGGCATTCCGTCGCGGTCGCCGGCGAGACCGCTTCCCCGCGTGTCGCCGCATCTGAGGAGAGGTCCCGCATGGTCCGCAAGCACCATCGGGATACCATGGTCCCGCAGCTCTAATAGCCGAGCAGGAGGGATGGGTGAAAGTGGAACTCCTCTTAGGAGAAGCGAACGTTCATCTCCCGCCGCCCCTTGGTCGCGGCGATGGATCTCCCCGAGGAGCTTGCGGCTCTCCAGCGCTTCCATGGCCACCTGGGCATCTACGTGACCCTGGGCCTGCGCATGGGGGCCATCGGCAAGCGGACGTTCGGTCACTGGAAGGGCCTCCAAGCGACCGTGCGGACCGTACCCAAGCCGCCCATGATGTGCGTCGTGGACGGCGTCCAGGTGGGAAGCGCATGCACGATGGGCAAGGGGAACATCACGGTGGAACCCGCCTCGGAGCCCGGCGTCACGTTCGAGAAGGAGGGCCGCCGGCTCACGATCGCCTTGAAGCCCGGACTCCTGCGCACGATCGAGGGCGAGATGTCCCACGAGCGGGAGCTTGAGCGGTCCGTGCACTACTTTCAGGTGCCTGAGGATGCGATTTTCGAGATCCATGAAGGGTGAGCCCTAGTAGCCGAGGACGCTCCAGGCCACCGCGGCACGGACGTGCACCCAGACGCCCTCGCCCCACGTGAGGACCGCGGAATCGGGGAGCGCCTGGGTATGGAACGGGTCGGCGGGATCGAATCCCACAATTTGGTCGGCTCCCGTCTGGGTCCGGAGCGTGCCGACGGTGAGGTTCCCATGGAATCCCGGCAGGGCCACGAGGTTCCATCCGGAGCAGAGGTTCACGGTGGCGGTCTGCGGGACGACGCCCAGGAGGGCCAACGTCCCGCCCGCCGTCGCGTTGAACCAGAATCCGCGTCCGAGCGGTAGGCGCAGGGGTTCGTTCCCAGGAGTCAGGCGCGTCCAGCCAAAGCCGCCGCCGCAGGCATCATAGGTCCAAGCCTCGGCCCAGGGCACGCCGCTGGACAGGTTCCCTAGGGACTGGGGTCCCGGGTCCACGGACATCCCGAGCAGGTTGGCCCCGGGAGCCACTGTGACCCAAGTCTTCGCCGCGAGCGTGTCGCTGATCTGCGTGTTGTTCGCGGCATCGTACGTCCGAATCTCGTAGAACGAACTGCTCGCATCTGCGCGGCCCCTCCCCGGGTCTACGAAGGCGTAGCCGGCCGCTCCGGAGGCGGGGAGGTTCCCGCTCACGGGGGCGAAGGGGCCTGCCGGGGAGCCGGAGCGCAGAACGACGTACCGCGTCGTGCCCCCGTACAGGGAGTCGTCCCAGGCCTTGGCCCAGGTGATCTGGAGGTCGGCTCCGGCGTTCGCGAAGGATACCGAGGTGAGGACGGCGGGCGCCGGGGCGAGCACGTCGGGGCCCACGTTGAGGACCACGAAGCAGGTGATGTTGTAAGGGCCCCAGTTTCCCGCGGAGTCCTTCGCGTGCACCCAGACGCAAGAACCCCCGGGTGCGACGGCCAGCGGGCCGCTCCAAGTCAGGTTCTCCGTCATGGCGTTGAACGCGCCGTCGGCCGGATTCATGGGGATTCCCGTGCCGTTCGCGGTCCCGGGCGTCGTCGCGGACCAGAAGAGTTCCGCGCCGGCGATGAGACTGGCTCCGCTCCGGGCGTCGTCCGCGGTCGCGTTGAACACGACCCGACCCGCGGCCCCGGGAGGGTCCGGGGCCACCTGAAGGCTTCCGGCTCGGACCACGGGCCCCAGGAAATCGCCGCCGGGTCTGAGGATCGCGAACGTCACGTTGCTCGTGGCCTCCCCGGTCAGGGCCGGGGTCCCGTTGTCCGCAGCGACGATCCGAATCCGGTACGTGTCCCCGTTCAGGACCCCTGCGAGGTCCCACGTCGCGGAGCGCGCGCTGCCCACGGCGCTCCCCAAGGGGTACCAGGTCTGGCCGTCGTCCGGGCTCTCGTACAGGGTGAAGAACGCCAAGCCGATCCCCGGGCCGAAGGCGTTCGCAGTCCAGTTGATGGTTACGCTCGGCGTCGTGATCGTGCCGCCCGCAGGGGCCACGACGGCGACCGCGGGATGGTCGCGGTCCAGGGCGGACGCGGACTCTCCCACGAGCCAGCGCAGTGCGTTGTCCAGAATCTGCGCGCGCACCGTGCTGCCGGGGCGCAGGTCCGTCGCGTTCGTGTCCACGCTCGTGAGCTCGAAGGCGGAGTACTCCAGGCGGGAAGGCGTGCCACCCCAGGAGCCGGAACCCGCGGTCCCGTTCGCCGCGGCGGAGACCCACCGGAGCCCGATGTCGACCGCCCCTCCGCACCCGCTGACCCCTCCGTCCAGCCAGGCCACGCTGGACGTGCCGCCGAGGCTGGCCGCGGCGATCTCGTCGTCCGCGCCCCCCGTCCGATGGGGCGTGTACCCCACGCCACCTGCATACGCCCCGCTGACGGGATCGCCGCTCGTCCCGAGGACCTGGGTGATCGAGGTAGGATCGCAGACGAAGGACGCCTTGAGGACACCGTGCAGCCACGCCGCATTCGTCCCGTTGTACCAGGGGGAGTCCGTGCTCCCGAGAGCCCACGAGGTGTCGTGGGAGTAGATTAGGAATCGCCCGCCGCCGTCCAGGTAGGCTTTGACCAGGGCCTGGGCGCCGGGACTGAACGTGGGGTATTCCTCCAGGCCCACCTGCCAGATGACGGCCTTCCGCCCCTGGAGCACCGCGAGGGGCGGGAGTCCCAGGTCCGCCGCGTGCCACGCGGACCAGGTCCAGCCGAACGCGTTGAGGGCCGCGGCATAAGATGCCTCGCGCTCCGCGGGGAACGTCGTGTCCCCGAGGACCAGGAGGATGTCACCCCACGACGGCGTGCGGAACGTGTAGTGACGGCCGCCGTTCGCGTCCCGGGTCGCCGGGCCCACCGCGCCGCGGGACAGGACATCGAAGCTGTACGCCGTGTCTGGGGCTAGGCCTTTCAAGACTAGGACATGGTCCGTGACGAGGAGCCCATCGGTTGCCGAGGTCGCGAGGTTGCCCGGCGACGTGCCGTAGAGGACCTCCGTATCCGCGGGCCAGTCCGTCGTCCATCGGAGTTCCGCGGAGGTCGCATCGATCGAGTCGACGACCACATTGGAAACCGTGGGTCCCAGGCCCGCGACGGTCGCGCTGGCCACCGCGGCGTGGGCCGGGGACACGTCCTGGTACGTGACCGTGATCGTGTCCCCGTTCCGCACCTCGAGGATCCCATCCGAGGCGGGCTGGGCGAAAGCGATGGAGATGGATCCCGTCCACGGGGATCCCGCCGCGGCCTGGGTCAGGGGGACCGTCTCCCCCGCAGGCTCGAGGCCCGAGGCGACTCGCGCGGTCACGGCGGTCGCGTCGGAGTCTGTGACCGTGATGTGGACCGTGTCCCCGGGCGCATACGACGCGCGGTCGAGGGTCACGCGCCCGTACGTCGGATCGAGGCCGCCCGTGGCGACGAGGGCGAACGGCTGCGGGCCCACGGGGACGTTCGCCGCAATCACTTGCACCTTCCAATCCCCGGGCTGGGGGGACTTGAGGAGGACCGCCTCCTGGGGGTTCGTGCTGTCGAACGTGCCTCCGGAAAGGGAGGCGCCCTGGGCCGCGGAACCGAAGTTGTTCCCGCGGTACAGCGTGCCGTCCGGGGCGGTCACCTGGAGGTCCAGGTCGTTCACGAGGGCCTTGGACGCGCCGAGGGTCCCGGGGTAGTCCGTCCAGGCCAGGACGAACCTCAGGCTCGGTGCGCCCGCCACCACATGGAAGGTGTACGTGGACGCCTGCCCCGTGGTGAGGCCCGCGGTCTCGTCCACGACCTGCGTGTCGAACCCGTCCCCCGGGAGCGGGAGGACGCTGGACAGCTGGATGCGGCCAAAGCCCTGCTGGTTGTTGGGCCACGTGGCTTCCGTGGTCCCGGATCCCGTGAGCTGCTGGCCCGAGGCAAGGAGCATGGCCCGCATCAGGGCGGCGCTCGGGTCAAGTGCATCGGCGGCCACCGGGGCCCTTGAAGGATACCAGCCCTGGGTGAAGTACTGGCGGACGATCGCCGCGGCTGCGGCGGCGGCCGGCGTCGCGTAGCTGGTGCCCGCCCAGCCGTGGTCCCCGGGCAGGACGCAGTTCCCCGGATAGTTCGAGCAGTCGAATGGGCTGCCGCTCGAGGTCGCGGAGAAGCCGTCCGCGACGGCCACCAGGTCCGGTTTCAGGCGGCCGTCTTGGGTGGGCCCGCGGCTGCTGAAGGACGCGAGGTCGTTCTGCGTCCCCGGGCACTGGGACGCGCCGTCCGGGTTGCAGGCGCCGCCCACGGTCACGACGTTCTTGGCCGTCCCCGGCGTGTCGATCGTGCCCCCGTTCGGGCCCTCGTTCCCCGCCGCGAAGAAGACCGTGAAGTCGGGGTGGGCCCAGACGAAGGCGTCCACCATCCGCGCCTGGAGGTCGTACGCGTCGCCCGCCGCGCCCCAGCTGTCGCTCTGAATCCGCACAGGCGCGACGGGATCGTTGTAGACCAGGCCCGGCGGCCCGAAGAGGTTCGCATAGTCCTCGGGGACGTAGATCAGCGTCTCGCCGCCGCTCGTGCACGTGTCGCCCGTCGCGAGGCCGCCCACGTCCTCCATGTAGACCTGCGCGTTCAGGGCGTTTCCGTTGTTCAGGTCCGGTGAGATCCCGAACGCGTCCCCGGCGAGTGTGGACACCACCGAAGTGCCGTGGCCCCCGGCGCAGTCCATCATGGAGTACGGGTCCCAAGCGCCGCCGCTCCCCGGCCAGCCCAGTTGCCCGGTGAGGACGCCCTCATCCAGATAGCGCACGACCTTGCGCCGCGTGGCATCCGTCACGTTGTAGAGGTCGCCCGACGTGATCTGGGACGACCGGAGGCGGAACTGGGGATTGTCGTAGTCCAGCCCCGTGTCCGCGACGCCGATGACCTGGCCCGTGCCGTTCAGGTCCGCGGACCAGTAGCGGTAGCTGCCCGTGACGTTCGTCTGGAGGACCCAATCCGTGGCGTAGTTCAGGCTCCGCACGGTCAGGACCGGGTCGATGAACTGGACCTCCGGGAGCGCCGCGAGAGCGGGGATCAGTGGAGAAGGGACCCGCGCCCGAACCCATTGGAACTCACCGGAGCCGAAGGCGCCCATGAGACCCGGGCTCGCGTCGTCGGTCCATCGGGGTGGCACGCCCGCGCGGGCGAGCCATGCGAGTACCGTGTTGGGCGTCTCGCCCGGGACCATGAGGACCCGCACATCCTGGAGGCCCGTGGCGGCCGCCAGTCCCGCAGGCATCTTCCAGGAGGCAGCATAGGATCCCACCCAATCCACGACGGGGAGGTCGCGGAGCCCCGACAGGACGGAAGGAGGCCCTTGCACGAGGAGCGCGTCGTCGGGCACATAGAGGAGCACCCGCGCACCCCGCGCCTCGAGCTCGGACTGCCAGGCACTCTTGATCGGCGCGTAGAAATGGACCAGGCCGATGGCCTGCCCCGCGGAGTCCGAGCTCCAGCCCGACCTCGTCGTGTCGGCGAGGGTGCGGACGTCGACGTCCCCTGTCGCGAGACGGAGGTACGGGGGGGTCGAGAGCGCGACCGCGTAGTTCCCGCGGGCGGCCAGGAGGTCGAGGATCCCGGAGGGCCCCCGGGCCACGGCAAAGGCCCCGTACGACTCCACCAGCCGGCCCCCGGCGGCTTCGATGGCCTGAGGCGTCGCATCCGTACGGAACGTCACTTCGGTCCCGGGGACGGGAAGCGGGGAGGGCGCCGCCGGTTGCGGGACGGGCGACGGGAGTTGGACCAGGAGGATGAAGGCGAGCAGGAGGACCGCCGCCAGACGCCACCAGCGAAGGGCCGTGCCGCCGTTCCTCCTCGGGAGACCGCGGGCCTCGGGGGAGACTCGGGTCCGGGGAGCTAGGATGCGGGGGACGCCACATTAGGCTTTTGGCCCGAATCGCGGCACGACCAGATTGCGGGGCAAATCGCGCTCACTCCGCGAGGATCCGGGTGGCCTGGAGGATTCCGTTCTGGAAGATCAGCGTGTAGTAGTTCGGGGAGTGGTTTGTCCCGCGCATCTTCACGCACCGGATGCGGCGCTGGATGTTCGCGTCGTCCACGCGCTCCATCTTCAGGTGGATGATCGCGTCGCTTAGGAACTCCTCACCGTGCTTCCCGAAGTCCTCGCTCCCCGGTTTCATCTCGGAGATCAGGATCGTGGTCGCCTTGAGGTCCCGGAGCCACTCGAAGAGCTGGAAGAGCTCCTCCCGCGGGTTCTCCAGGCGCGCCATGACCTCGAGGACGGGCAGGGAGTCCACGACGAGGAGGTCGTAGTTCAGGGACCGCTTCAGGTTGGACGCGTACATCTTGAAGATGTCCATCCAGGTCCGCTGAGCCATGCCGTCCAGGTTCCGGCGGATCATCCCGAGGTCCACGATGCTCACCTTGCTCTCCACGTCCTGCGGGCTCATCCCCATGCTCACGAGGTGCCGCGTGAGGCTCTCGCGGCCTTGCTCCAGGGAGATGTACGTGCCCGTCCGCCCGTCGTGGAGCGCGTTCTGGTAGAGGACGTTGAACGCGATCGTAGACTTCATGGTTCCCGGCTCGCCCGCCAGGAGGACCACGCTGCCCGGAGGGATCCCGCCGCTGAGCTTCTCATCAAAACCGTGGATGAACGTCCGGATGCGGTCCTCTTGCCCCATCGCGGGCCGTTCCATCGGAAGGACGGCCTATAACCGTTCCTGAGCCGTTATCAGGGACGAGAGCCGCGGGGCTCCCATCCCCGGAAAAATAAGGGGGAGTGATCGGGAAGATGACGGGGGGAGCAGGTCCCTCCGGGGTATGACGTTTTTTGAACTCGGTCTGTGAGCAGAAGTTCCTCTGGAAACCGCGGTGAAACGTTTATTGGTTATCCGGTCTGTTACCAGGTCTGCGGGGGAACGGCGTTCTTGTTCGTACCGGAGAGGAACCTCAAGGACCTCGTCATCTCCTACATCCGGGACCAGGAGCGGTCCATCAGCGCGCTGACCAAGGCCCTGGAGGCCGACGGATACAGCTTCCACCGCCTCTTCGTGACGGGCTACCTCAA
>JAWOML010000089.1:0-11319 GCA_033852515.1 Thermoplasmata archaeon
TGCTTCAGGGAGAGGTACCGCGGCTTCCCGTCCACCAGGGCCAGGTTGATCACGCCGAAGGTAGTCTCCATCTGGGTGTGGTGGTACAGCTGGTTGAGCACGACGTCCTCGATGGCGTCCCGCTTGAGCTCGAGGACGATCCGCATGCCTTCCCGGTCGCTCTCGTCCCGGAGATCCGTGACGCCTTCGATCTTCTTGGACTTCACAAGGAGGGCGATGGACTCGACGAGGGCCGCCTTGTTGACCATGTAGGGGATTTCCGTGATCACGATGCGCACCTTGTCGTGGCCCGCCTCCTCGAATTCGGCCCGTGCCCGGATGGAGATGAGCCCGCGCCCGTCGCGGTACGCGGCGGTCACCCCGTCCATGCCGTACAGGATGCCCCCCGTGGGGAAGTCGGGACCTCGGATGGGCCCCTTCTCGGGATCGAAGAGGTCCAGGAGCTCCGCGTCCGGGCGGTCGATGAGGAGGGTGAGGGCGTCAACCACCTCGCCCAGGTTGTGCGGGGGCATGTTCGTGGCCATGCCGACCGCGATCCCGCTCGATCCGTTGACTAGGAGATTGGGGAACTTGGACGGCAGGACCAGGGGCTCCTTGAGCGTCCCGTCGAAGTTGTCCATCCACTCCACGGTGTCCTTCTCGATGTCCTCGAGCATGGCCTCCGCGGTCTTTGCGAGGCGGCACTCCGTGTACCGCATGGCCGCGGGCTCGTCCTCGGAGCTTCCCCAGTTCCCCTGCCCGTCGATCAGTGGGTACCGCAGGGAGAAGTCCTGGACCATCCGGGCGATCGTGTCGTAGATCGCGATGTCGCCGTGAGGATGGTACTTGCCGAGGATCTCCCCCACGACGCGCGCGGCCTTCTTGTACTGGCCGGCCGAGCTCATGCTCAGCTCGTTCATGCCGTGGAGGATCCGGCGCTGCACGGGCTTCAGCCCGTCCCGCGCGTCGGGGATGGCGCGGGAGACGATCACGGAGACGGCGTAGTCGATGTAGGACCGGTGCATCTCGTCCTCGATGGGCTGCGGGACCACCCGGCGCGTCGGTGGCTGCCCCGCTCCATCGTCCGGCATGGCCCACCCTAGATGTCCAGGTTCACGACTTCCTTGGCGTGCTCCTGGATGTATTCGCGGCGCGGCTCGACGGCCTCACCCATCAGGATGGAAAAGAGGGCGTCCGCGGAGGCCGCATCCTCGATCGTGACCTGCTTGAGCACACGACGCTCGGGGTCCATCGTGGTCTCCCAGAGCTCCTCGGCATTCATCTCCCCGAGGCCCTTGAACCGCTGGTACGCGACGCCCTTGTCCCCGAGCCGCTTCCCGAGCTCCTCCCGTTCCCGCTCGGTGTACGCGTAGTAGATTTCCTTCCCCTTCCGGATCTTGTAGAGGGGCGGCTGCGCGATGTACACGTAGCCCGCGTCGATCAAGGGGCGCATGTAGCGGAAGAAGAGCGTGAGCAGGAGGGTCGTGATGTGCTGCCCGTCGACGTCCGCATCCGCGGCGGCGATGCAGGTGTGGTAGCGCACCTTCTTCACGTCGAACTCCTCCCCGATGCCCGCCCCGATGGCCTGGATCAGCGTCCGGATGCCCTCGTTCTTGAGCATCTGGTCCAGCCGCGCCTTCTCCACGTTCAGGATCTTGCCGCGGAGGGGCAGCACGGCCTGGAACTCGCGTCGCCGGCCTTGCTTGCAGCTCCCGCCCGCCGAGTTCCCCTCCACGATGAACAGTTCGGCCTTGGCGGGGTCCCGCTCCTGGCAGTCCGCGAGCTTCCCCGGGAGGTTGAAGCTGTCCAGGAGGCCCTTGCGCCGCGTGAGCTCCCGTGCCTTTCGTGCGGCTTCCCGGGCCTGGGCCGCGAGCACGGCTTTCTGGATGCAGATCTCGGCCACCTTGGGGTTCTCGAGGAAGAACTCCGTGAGCTTCTCGTACATCCCCGACTCCACGATGCCCTTGACCTCCGAGTTGCCCAGCTTCATCTTGGTCTGGCCCTCGAACTGGGGGTCGGGGATCTTCAGGCTGAGGATCGCGGTGAGGCCTTCGCGGACGTCATCGCCCTCGAGGCTCTCACCTTCCTTGAGGTACTTGTTCTCCTTCGCGTAGTTGATGAACGCCCGGGCCAGGCCCGATTTGAAGCCGATGAGGTGGGTGCCGCCCTCCTTCGTGTCGATGTTGTTCACGAAGGTGAAGATGGACTCGTTGTACCCGTCGTGGTACTGCATGGCGACCTCGATCTGGGTCCCGTCGGACTGCTTGGCGAGGTAGATCGGGTCCGGGTGGAGCGGCGTCTTCGCGCGGTTGATCCACTTCACGTACTCCTTGATGCCGCCTTGGAACTGGAAGACGTCCCCGCGGCCGTGCTCCTTGTCCACGATGATGATCTGAAGGCCGGCGTTCAGGAAGGCGAGCTCCCGCAGGCGAGCCCCGAGGGTGTCGTAGTCGAAGGCGACCGTCTCGAAGATCTGGGGGTCCGGCTTGAACGTGATGATCGTGCCCGTGCCCTCCGCGGGCCCGGTGACCTGGAGGTCCTCGGCCTTCTGACCGCGGGCGTACCGGATCCGATACTCCTTCCCATCCCGGTGGACGCGGACCTCGAACCACTCGCTCAGGCTGTTGACCACGGAGAGGCCCACGCCGTGGAGGCCGCCGGAGACGCGGTACATCTTGTGCTCGAACTTGCCGCCGCTGTGCATGCGCGACGTGACGAGCTCCACGCCGGGCACGCCGTACTTGGGGTGGACGTCGACCGGGATGCCGCGTCCGTCGTCCGCCACCGTGACCGATCCGTCCGGGTTCAGGCTGACCTGAATGTTCTTGCAGAACCCGGCCATGGCCTCGTCGATCGAGTTGTCCACGACCTCGTGGACGAGGTGGTGGAGGCCGCGCTCGTCCACGCTGCCGATGTACATCGCGGGGCGCTTGCGGACCGCTTGAAGCCCCTCGAGGACCTGAATCTGGTCCGCCATGTAGACGGCGTCTTCGTTGACTTTCCCGGTCGGTTCGGTGGTCTCTTCGGTCATCTAGTTCGTAACCTTCGACGAGGCGGTTTCGGACGCGTCCGGCAACCCATCCCGAGGGACGTTTCGAGTATGCGGAGGCCGTTTATAAACCTACTGAGGTGGTTTCTATGGAGAAAAACGGGGTTCGGATGGCGAGTCGTTTCCGAGTCGTGTACTTATATATTGTAGCACGGCCCGAGGACCCCCTGTATTCTCGACATTGAGATTGTGGCGGAGCGGCGGTCGGATGCCCGTCTTAGCGGCGCTTCCAGCGCACCCCGTCGCGGGTGTCTTCGAGGACGATGCCGAGGTCCGCAAGCTGCTTGCGGATCCCGTCCGCCGTCGCGAAGTCCTTGCGCTTCCTCGCGGCCTCACGCTGCCCAATCATCGCGTCAATCTGCTTCGCGTCGATGCCTGCGCCCTCGCCTCGGCCGCCAAAGAGGCCGAGGACTTGAGCGAACATCCCGAATGCGGCCTCGGCGTCGTGCAGCGCCGGCCGCCCCGCGCCGGCGGCGATGGCGCGGTTCAGCTCACGGGCGTACTCGAAGATCGCCGCGAGGGCCTCGCGGGTGTTGAAGTCGTCCGACATGGCCTCCTCGAACGCGGACCGCACCCGGGCTGTCGCCGCGTCCAAGGCAGCGTCCCCCGGTCCCCGGTCCGGCGGCGCCCGGAGGGCGGCCTCGAGGTTCCGTTTGGCCTCCAGGAGTCGTTCGTAGGAGCGGCCCGCCTCCTCGAGGGCCTCGGGGCTGAAATCGATGGGCGACCGGTAGTGGGCGTTCAGCATGAAGAACCGGATGACCATGGGGTCCCAGCGGGCGAGTGCGTCCTTGATGGCCCAGAAGTTCCCGAGGGACTTGTGCATCTCCTCGCCCCGGACCATGAGCATTCCGCCGTGCATCCAGACCCGGACGAAGGGCTTGACGCCCGTGTAGGCCTCGGCCTGAGCGACCTCCGCTTCGTGGTGCGGAAACATGAGCTCCGTGGCGCCTCCGTGGAGGTCGTACTGGGGGCCGAACTTGCTGATCGTGATCGCGGTGTCCTCGATGTGCCAGCCCGGCCGCCCCTTCCCCCATGGGCTGTCCCAGGCGGGCTCGCCGGGCTTCTGCGCCTTCCAGAGCGCGAAGTCCGCGGGGTTCCGTTTCGTCTCGTCCACAGCGACCCGCGCCCCGGGCCGCAGCGCCTCCACCTTCTGTCCGCTGAGCTTGCCCCAGTCCGTGAACTTCGTCGTGTCGTAGTAGACGCCCGTCTCCGTTGCGTAGGCGAAGCCCTTGTCCACGAGACCTTGGATCTGTTGCAGGATCTCTGGGATGTGGTCCGTCGCATACGCGTAGACGTCCACGGACGTGCAGTTGAGGGCCCGCATCCCGTCCATGTACTCTCCGTAGAAGTGGCGGACGATGTCCTTCCAGTCTTGCCCCGTGTCCCGCATCTTGTCGATGATCCGGTCCTCCACGTCGGTCACGTTCTGGAGGTAGAAGACTTGGTATCCGCGCCACCGGAGGTAGCGGACCACGACGTCGAACGTGATGTACGTCTTCGCGTGGCCCAGGTGGGCCTGGTCTTGCGGCGTGATCCCGCAGACGAACATGTTGACCACACGGTCCCGGAGCGGCGCGAAGGGCTCCTTGGACCGGGTCAGCGTGTTGTAGACCCGGATGGGCGGCAGGTCCGTGGGCATAGGCCCGTCCCGAACATTGCGCCCGCTAATCAAGGTTCCCGCCCGCCCCGACGAGGCTTAAGCCCAGCCGTGTGCATCGGGGCATCGTGGGCATTCCGACCGCCGCGCCGGGCCGCACGCTGGAGACGATCCGCGCCGCGGCCCGCCGTCGCCTCCTGCTCGCCTCGTCCTTCGTCGCATTCGGGGCGCTCTTCCTGGCGGTGGCCCAGGCCTTCGTGGTCGCGTACATCCCCGTGGGTGTGACCTCGGGGCTCATCCTGGGCGCCCTCCTCCTGGTCCTCGGGCTCGGCGCGGGAGCCTACGCGGCGGTCCTGTTCAGCCGTGCGTTCCCCCTGAGCGAATCGGGGCTCTCCGCGCGCCTGGCGCTGCTCGCGTCCCTCCTGATCGTGCTCCCCGTCTGCGCGGGCGTGAGCGTGGTCTACATCCTCGTCGCGCTCCCGGAGGCCGGCGTCGTGGAGCCGACCTCCCTGGTCCTCGTCCCAGCGATCCCGTTCTTCTGGGGGCCCGCGACGTCCGTGGCCGCGGTGGGTTTCGCGTACGCCGCGCGGGAGCTCGCGTCGGAGCGCATGGCGATCCTCGCGGGCTTGGGCGGCGGCGCGGTCATCGCCATGGCCCTTTCTGCGGCCGGCGGCGCGCTGATCGACCCGATGGGCGCGGTCCGAAGCGCGCGCCTGCTGGGCGATCTCCTCCTGGTGGCCGGAGGGTTCGTGCCCATCGCCCTCGCGTTCCACCTCGATGCCTGGGCGACGCGCTCGCGGCGCGCCCCGTGACGCGTTGACAGCGTCTTGACAATAGGCTTATCCTGCGTCACTCGGGATTCGCAGCCTCACATGGCGGGATCTTCCCCCACCCCGCAGACGCCGCGCATCCGCGCCCTTTGGCCCCGGGAACTCCGGAGGGCCGCGATGCTCCTGTCCGCGGGTGCGGTGCTCTACTGGCTCGCGTTCGCATTCGGCGGATGGACGATCTGGATCGACGGACTCGGGATCATCTACATGGACCTCCTCCTGGCCTGGGTCGGCGTCCTCCTGAACCTCCTCGCCTGGCCGGACCTCTGGGACGGCTTGCGAGACCTGGTCCACGCGCACCCCCGGGAGACGGACGCCCTCGTGGCCCGCCGCTCGTTCTTCACGACCATGGCGCTCGTCGGGGGCGCCATCGTCTTCCTGCCGCTTCAGTACCACGTGACCTCCGCAAACCAGGCCTGGGTGCTCATCCTCTATGTCAGCGCGTTCCCGTTCCTCGCGTGGCTCTTCATCCCGACCCTCGCGCTCCACGGGATTCTCTTCGGCCGCGCGGCCAACTTCCTGGACGCGCCCTCCCGCCGGCTCGCCGAAGCCGGCGTCATGATCCTCTTCGCGGTGTCCGCGGCGACGACGGCGGTCGTCCTTGCGAACCCTGACGCCACGGTCTTCGTGCGGTCGTGGAGTGTCGGCTCCGGCGTCCTGCCTGCGGCAGCCTGCATCGGCTACTTCCTGATCGCCGTGAGCCTCACCTTGCACGCGCTCCCCGAGTCCAAGCCCGCGCCGACGCGCGGCTGGACCCTCGCGAAGACGCCACGGGGTGGCCCCGAGCGGTGGGCCTAGGCCAGCACGCGCTGCAGGTCCTCGACCAGGTCGTCCACGTCCTCGAGGCCCACGGAGAAGCGGATGAGCCCGTCCGTGATCCCCGCCTTGAGCCGCTGCTCCTTGGGGACGCTCAGGTGGGTCATGGAGTCCGGATGCTCGATGAGGGACTCGACCCCGCCGAGGCTCTCGGCCATCGTGATGATTTGGACACGCCGCAGGCGCTCGACGGCGTGGGCCGCGTCTCGGACCTCGAAGCTCAGCATGCCGCCGAATCGCCGCATCTGCTTCTTCGCGATGGGGTGGCCCGGATCGTCCGGCAGACCCGGGTAGTGGACCTTGGCGACCCCCGGGTGGTCATGGAGGAACTTGGCCAGGGCCTCCGCACTGCTGCTCTGACGTTCGATCCGCACGCTCAGGGTCTTGATCCCGCGGAGGACGAGCCACGCATCGAAAGGGCTCGGCACGGCGCCCAGGGCGTTCTGGGCGAACTTAAGCTTCTCGTGCAGGTCGTCCCGGCTCGTGACCAGCGCGCCCCCCAGGACGTCTGCGTGGCCGCCGAGGTACTTGGTCATGCTGTGGACCACGAGATCCACGCCGAGATGGATCGGGTTCTGGAGGGCGGGGGAGGCGAACGTGTTGTCCGCCACGCTGATCGCCTCGTGGGCCTTCGCGATCACCGCGAGTTCCTTGATGTCTACCACCTTGAGGAGCGGGTTCGTGGGCGACTCCATCCAGAGCATCCGCGTTTCGGGGCGGAAGGCGTCCTCCACGTCGACCAGATCCCGCAGGTCCAGGAAGGTCGTCTCGATACCATAGTTGGCCATGAAGCGCGTGAAGATGCGGTACACGCCGCCATAGCAGTCGTCCGTGACGATCACGTGGTCCCCCTTCTTTAGGAGGGTGAGGGCCGTCGTGATGGCCCCCATGCCGCTGGAGAAGGCCAAGCCGTACTTCGCGTCCTCGAGCGCGGCCAGGTTCCGCTCCAAGGCCGTGCGGGTGGGATTGATCCCCCTCGCGTAGTCGTACTCCTTCTGGTCCCGCTGGGAGTACGTCGAGGTCATGTAGATCGGCGGCGTGACCGCGCCCGTCGTCGCTTCGGGCTCCAGGCCCGCGTGGATGGCTTTCGTGGAAAAACGCACGGCAATCGCCGGGGCCGGACTCGCAGCCCGCGGGTAAAAGGTTTGCTGAGCCCCCGTAGGGGCTCAGGTTGGTCTCGCTTCCGCGACGTCTACCACTGGCGCGCGTTGTCCGAGCGGTGGACGCCCGAGTTGCCCGGGTCCGACGTCCGGAGCCATGCGCTGTTGTCCGCCGCCTTCTTGGCCGCATTCGCCGTCAGCGTGGACGGCGGCGGGAGGGTCAGGCCTTCCTTCTTCAGCTCCCCGTACGTCATGTTCATCTCACAGCGGGCCCGCACGCCCCAGCCCTTGGCCTGCGACGGACAGGCCGCGTGGGCCCAGCCCGGCGGGACGATGTTCCCGTTCCCGCCGCCGCTCGGGGCGGCGGTCGTCGTGAAGGGCAAGATGGAGCCCGTGGCGAAACCGTTGCCCGCGGCCCATGCCTCCACGTAGTACGTTGTGTTCGTGCTCAGGCCCAGCACGGCCTGGGAGAAGACGCCCGCCCCGGACTTCCCGCCCAGGGAGACGTTGGTCGCACCCGCGAGGCCCGAATCCGCGCTGTACAGGAACCCGACGGTCACGCTCGAGGCGGTCCCGAGACTCTGGAGGTTCCCGTTCAGGGTGGCGCTCGTCTGGCCCACGGAGCTGGCGCCGTTCGTCACCACGGCAGGCGCGTGCGCGTTAGGCCCCGACGAGGATAGGGTCGTGAAGCTCAGCGCGGTGGCGGCCACGAACCCGTCCCCCTTGGCCCAGGCCTGGAAGTAGTAGGCCGTCCCGGGGGTGAGCCCGGTGAGGGATTCGTCGAAGGGAGTCGACGCGATCACGGAGCTCACGGAGACGTTCGTGGCCCCCGCGAGACCCGAATCCGTCCCGTACCGGAAGCCCACGTTCACCGTGGCCGCGGTCCCAATCCCCGCGAGGGTCCCGTTCAGGGTCGCGACGGTCTGGTCGATGCCCGTCGCGGCCGCCGTGGACACGGACGGCGGCGTCTTCACCTGAGGCGTGGTGCTCGTCGGGATCGGCTGTTGCATCAGAATGACGGCCAAGATCACGATGACGGCCCCGGCAATCGCGGTGATCACATACGTCAAGCGCCGCTTGGACATGGTTGCCATGGTACGACCTCACGCTGCGGGCAGCATGTGGAACCCGTTGCCGCAGGAACCCCTGAAGTCGAGCCGGCAGGCTACCCCCGTTGGGGAGTGCACTGAGACGCCTGCGAGCTCCCTCCTTCCCATCCTACCCACGGAACGGAAAGGGGTGGGGTTTAACAAGCGTTTCGGTCGGGCGGCCATTACCTCCCGGATTCGTACTGTTCAAAAGTGCGCCATTTTGACCGGTGCACGGGAGGCGGTGGTGTTGCGGATCCGCCGAATTTCGGCGGGCCTCAAGCCCGCCCGGCAAGGTACTGGATGATGTCGCTACGGGTGATGATCCCGTCCAGCCGGTTCTCCGCGCCGACGACCACGGCGGGCGTGCCCCGGAGCAGGAGTTTGTACACCGCGTCCAGGTCGGCCCCGGGTTCCACGACGGGGAAGGGCTTCTCCATGACCTTCGCGACGTAGTCGTCGTACATTCTGGGGTTGTCGAGAAGGGCCTTCATGAGCACCTCTTCGCGGAGGGAGCCGATCATGATCCCTGTGTCCATCACGGGCAACTGGGAGATTCCGTACTGGCTCATCACGTCAATCGCCTCGCGGACCTTGGCGGTCACGTCGACCGTGATCACGCGCGGGGCGGCCCCGGGCTTGGCCCCGATGATTGCCATGAGCGGGGCCAGAGGTTCCTCGAGGTAGCCCTGCTCCTTCAGCCACTCCTCGCTGTGGGCCTTGGACAGGTACCGCAACCCGTTGTCCGGGAGCAGGACGACGAGGACGTCGTCCGGACCGAGCGTCTCCGCGACCCGCTTCGCGCCGACCAGCGCCGCGCCGCTCGAGCTCCCGGCCAAGATGCCCTCCTCCCGCGTGAGGCGGCGCGTCATGAGGTATGCCTCCTTGTCCGAGACCTTCTCGATGGCGTCGATGTACTGGAACCACGTGGTGTCCGGGATGAAGTCCTCGCCGATTCCCTCGATCTTGTAAGGGTGGCCTTTCATTCGCTCCTTTTTATAGAAATAGTCCTTTAAAATAGAGCCCAGTGGGTCGACCCCGATGATTTTGATCTTCGGGTTCTTGTCCTTGAGGTATTTGCCCACGCCGCTGATTGTCCCGCCCGTGCCCATGCCGCACACGAAGTGGGTCACCTTGCCGTCCGTGTCCCTCCAGATTTCGGGGCCTGTGGTCTCGTAGTGCGCCTGGGGGTTCATGGGGTTCGCGTACTGATTCGGGAGGACGGAGTTGGGCGTCTCGCGCTGGATGCGCGCTGCGACGCTGTAATACGACTCGGGATGCTCGGGCGCGACCGCGGTAGGTGTGACGACCACACGCGCGCCGAACGCCTTGAGCGCATCGATCTTCTCGCGGCTCATCTTGTCGGGAATCGTGAAGACCGTGCGGTATCCCTTGATGGCCCCCACCATGGCGAGTCCCGTGCCCGTGTTCCCGCTCGTCGGCTCGACGATCGTGCCGCCGGGCTTCAGCGCGCCCCGCTTCTCCGCGTCCTCGATCATCTTCTGGCCGATGCGGTCCTTCACGCTGCCGCCCGGGTTGAACATCTCGAGCTTGGCGAGGACGAGGCCGCGGGTCCCCGCGAAAAGCTTGGGGAGCTTGACCAGGGGCGTGTTCCCGATGGTCTCCAGGATGCTGTCGTAGTACCGCATGACGAGGCGACGCTCCCCCGACGGTTTGCTCATACAAGGGTCGCTATAAGAACGTGCGCGGCGCCGTCCTCTCCTGGCCGCGGAGTTGGGCGCGCCTAGGCGTGGAAGATCAGGAACATCCCGTAGGCCAGGGCCGCGGACACGAAGCTCAGCACGGACGCGAGGGCCACCAGCACGTTCGTTCGCGGGCCGACCGGGGAACCCCGGCCGGTGCGCACCTCCGCAACCAGCGCGATCGCGAGCGCGGCCCAGGCCACGGCCAGCTCGATCACAACTGGGATGAGCGGAGAGGCGTACACCGTAACGATGGTCGCCGCGGCAAGCACCCCTTGGATGGGGAATGGTCGCGGAAGACGATGAGCGTTTCCTCGCAATCCAACCCGGATCCCTATGGAGCCGGGGTGAGCGGGTAGGAAGACCACCCGGGTGTGAGCGCGCCGATGTACGCGGCCGCCCCCGCGACCGTGTACCCGTACCCGTATTGGAAGTTCACGTTCACGGAATCGGCTCCAAGATACTCGATCCAGACTTCCCAGGACGTTTGGTTGCCCAGCTGCGGCGCAAGCCCTCCGTCGGGATGATTGCCAAGCGGCGCCAACATGCGAACCGCAGACTCGAAGGTCGTAGGCCCCGAGAAGGCCACGTACAGGCCGGGGCCGTGGATCGTCTGGACCAGGCTCCAGTTCGCGGATGTGCGGTTGGCCTGGAGGCCTGTGAGGAGGCTCGTGTCCACCGGGACGGGGAGCACGATGGCGTGCGAGCCAGGTCCCGCCTCTTCCACGCCCAGGTAGTAGTGGTACACCCAGGTGCTTGCCAGGGCCACCTCACCCGCGGTCAGCGCGCCGAAGACCCCGGTGAGGACGAGCAACAGCACGAAGACGGCCGTGAGCCCGCGGCGCGGATGAACCGCGGCGCCGCGTCGCTCCTCCTGCCGCATCCAGATCCGAAGGTAAACAGCGAAGCCTCCGCACACGGCGACTCCGACATAGTACGGCGGAAAGACTACGATGGCCGGCATCCCTTCGGTCCTGTAGCCACCTGCCGCTGTTTGAACGTATGCTCATGGATGGGCGGCAAGCGGGCCATGCCGGGGGAGGGAGTCGAACCCTCTGGATACCGATCTGCAGTCGGTCACATTAGCCGCTCTGTCACCCCGGCTCCCGCGGCCCATCCGGGCCATGGTAATTGAATCTTTTCGAAGGGCGTGTCCG
>JAWOML010000090.1:0-8410 GCA_033852515.1 Thermoplasmata archaeon
AAGGTCGTCGGGTTGAGCGAACAGAGAGAAATCACCTCCCGCTTTGGCGAGGCGCGCAAGCTGGTCGAGGCCACGGTCGGCGACGAGACGGGAACCGTCTTCCTGACCCTGTGGAACGACCAGATCAGCCAGGTCGCGAAGGACGAGACGATCCTAATCGACAACGGCTACGTCAGCCTGGTGCGAGGCCACATCCGCCTGAACGTCGGGAAGTACGGCAGCTTCGCGAAGGCCGAGACGCCCATCGAGACCGTGAACACGGCCCTCGATGTGAGCGCGGTCGAGTACGAGCGCGAGCCGCGTTACCGCAGCGGCGGATACGGCGGGCGCCGCGAAGGCGGCGAGCGCCAGTTCGAGTTCGGAACCGGCGGCAGCCGGGGCGGGAACCGGGAGCGCCGGGACCGCGGCCGACGCCGCTTCTGAAGAACCCTTTCCCTTTCCTTCGTGCGTCCGGTCCCGGATGGGACCGGCCCTTTTCGTTTTCGTGACTTACCAGGACCCGTGATCGAGCCGCTCCGCTTGTCTCGAGAATCCTGAACGGTCGCATGCGAAGCTCAGCGGCGCCGCGGAGGACGACGCTCGCGCCGCTCCTCCCGCTCGGGAGCCTGGTAGATCCGCTCGGGCTGCCAGACGGTCAGGCGGCCGTTGTAGTATGCGCGAGCGTTCTCTTCGTTGAACTCCACGTGGAGCACGTCGAGCTTGGACTTCATGTAGTTCCGGAACTTCACGCGCTTCGCGTCGTTCTCTTCGTTCCACATCCGCGTAAACTGGGCGTCCTTCTCCTCGACCATGGTCGTCACCGCCTCAACGCTCTCGGGAACACGGTTCGCTCCGCAGGCGGGCCGACCGTGGTTCACTGGGACATGAGGACTCCCCCAGCGAGAGGCACGTGCCTCATAAGGATTTTCCTCCGGGTCCTCGACCTCGGATTCCGTCCGCGTCAGTAGGTGAAGGTCAGTACGAGATCCTCGCCGGAGGCCAGGACCTCGTAGACCGTCAGAGGAAACTTGGCCGGTGGATCCACAGGCTGTCCGGTCTTCAGGTCCCAGGCGCCCTTGCACGACGGGCAGACCAGGACCATGCGCGTCCGGTCCACGGAGCCGTCCGCCAGGTTGGCCCACTGGTACGTGCAGGCGGCGTCGAGGCCGTAGAAGGTGCCGCCCACGTTGGCCACGGCGATGTCGTAGCCCATAATCTCGAAGTGCCGCAAGGTCCCCTCGGGGAACTCCGCGAGCTTGCAGAGCACGACGTCCGTGGGCATCGGTCGCGCAACTCCACCGCAACCTTAAGGGTTTGGGCTCATGGAGATTTGCGGCGGAACAACCGGGCCAGGCGGTTCGACGCGGAGGGCTTCGGGGTCGCGACAGGTGCCTGTCGCGACACGTGGAGGACCAGCCCCTCCGCATGAGCCACGTAGACCGTGGTGCCCGCAGGGACGTCCTCGTCCGCGAACGCCTGCCATAGCTCTCCCTTGAACCGGACATACCCCTTCTCGTCCTTGCGCAAGGGCTCCTCGACCGTCGCGGGTTCGCCCAGGAGCTCCCCCACGGTGGGCTTCCGGAGACGGACCTCAGCCACTTTGTACATGGCGAAGAGGATGAGCCCGCCGAAGACCAGAACGGGGACCAGCAGCGCGACCACGAAGCCAATCTGGTAGCCTGGGGTCACGAGCTGCCCGGGTTGTCCTGGAGCGGACGGCGGGCCCAACGGGGCGAGGAAAAGCGCGCCAATGGCGATCGCGATGATGCCGCCGATCCCGAACGCCCCGAACCCGGGATGCTTCACCTCCAGGATCAGGAGCACGACCCCGATGATGATCAGGAGGAGCGCGATGGGGTCCACGCTGAACCCGAGGCCGATCAGGGCCAGGAGGACCACGATGATCCCCGCGACCTCGGCCCCATGGCCCGGTGCATGGAGCCCGAAGATCACGAGGTAGATGCCGACGATCAGGAGGAGGACGGCGATGAGCGGGTCCGTCAGGAAGCTCAGCAGCTGGACCCGTAGGGACGGGGAGAAGGCGACGACGTCCGCACCCGCCGTGTTGAGCACCAGGTCCTTGACGACCGTGCCGTTCTCCTGGACGACGACCCGCTGACCGCTCACCTGGTTCAGGAGATCCGTCACGGTCCCCGCGGTGTAGTTGATGGCATGCAGGAGGAGTGCGGAGCTCGCGTCCAGGTTCAGGTTCTGCTCCACGAAGAGCGCCGCAAGAGACTCGTTCCGGTCGTGGATCTGCATGCCGTTCTCGAGCTGGGCTACCACGTAGTTCACGATCTTCGGATCCGTCACGGGGGTGGTCCCCGTGATCCCCAGCACCACAGGCTGCACGGAGCCGATCGACGTCCCGGGTGCCATGGCCGCGATGTCCGTCCACTCGAGGAGGATGGTCCCCGCGCTGGCGGCGCTGGCCCCGGGCGGGCCCACCCAGCCGATGACGGGGAGGTTTGTCGCCTGGATCATCATCTCGTCAATCTGGAGCGTGCTCGCCAGGTCCCCGCCGGGCGTGTCGAAGCGGACCACGAGGGCCGCGTAGCCGCCCGTGGAGGCCTGCCCGATCGCGTCCGCCATGTACTCGACCGTGTTGCTGTCGATGGCCCCGGAGACCTCCGCATACAGGACCTGGGGGCCCTGGGCGCGGGCGTTCAGCGGGGCCAGCACCGTGGCCCCGAGCAGCAGAAGGACGACCGCCAGGAGGAACCGATCCCGGCGGGTCGGGCGGGAGGTCAACTCTGCTGCGCTCCCGAGGACGGCCTCTTCTGCATGGCCGCGGTCAGGGCCGCGACGTCTCCCACGGGGCTCGTGACGCTCGTCGGCGTGACGATGACCATGTTCTTCTCCCGCGCGATCTCCGTGAAGGTTTGCAGCTCGCGCAGGCGCATGGCCGCGGGGGCCTGCTCGTAGAGCTTGGCCGCCTCCGTCATCTTGGCGCTCGCTTCGAATTCGCCCTCGGCCACGATGACCCGGGAGCGCCGCTCCCGTTCCGCCTCTGCCTGCTTGGCGATTGCACGGACCATGGTGTCCGGGAGCGCGACGTCCCGCAGCGTGACCGAGGAGACCTTGATCCCCCAGGGTTCCGTCGCGGTATCCAGGAGGATCTGGATCCGCTTGCTCAGCTCCTCGCGCTTGGACAGGAGCTCGTCCAGCTCGACCTGTCCCAGCACGTCCCGGAGCATGGTCTGACCCAGCAGGTCCGTGGCCTGGACGTAGTTCTGGACCTCCGTAATCGCCTTCACGGGATTGTACACCTTGTAGTACACCACGGCGTCCACGTCCACGGACACGTTGTCCCGGGTGACCACGTGCTGCCGGGGTACTTGGGCCGTGACGACGCGCAGGTCCACGAGGAGCCGCTTGTCGATGATCGGGATGATGACGGTCAGGCCGGGCCCCTTGGGGTTCGGCAGGAGGCGGCCCCACCGGAACACGACGAGCCGCTCGTACTCGCGGACGACCTTGACCGCCGCCGCGATGAAGATCAAGATGATGATGGCCACCAGCACCGATGCCAAGATGAGGACCGTGTCGTCCGCCATGACCCACTCCACTCCATCAGGCCCTAGCCCCCATGCGCCATAAATACGTTGGCCGGGCCCTCCCAGCGTCCCGTCGGTGGACCCAGGAGGGAGGATGCGGCAGCCTCAGAAGCTTCCGATCATGGCGGCCATGTGCTTGGCGCCCCCGACGAAGTCCGAGAGACGGATGTTCTCGTTGGGCGCATGGTAGTTGGACCCGTCGTAGGACACCCCGGGTCCCGAGATGGACGGTACGCCGACCACCTCGTTGAAGAAGCCGTTCGCCGAGGCACCCGGAGACCAAGGCCAGACGTCGGCCTCGTGGCCGTACACCTCCATCGAGCCCTTGAGACAGGCCTTCACGACCCGCGCGTTCATGGAGATCGCGCTGGGGTCGAGGTGATCCTTGTAGACAACCTCGATGTCCGAGAAGCCCTTGGCCTTCAGGTGATCCTGGAGCTTGACGAGCTGCCGCTCCGACCTCATGTTGGGCAGGATGCGGAAGTCGAGCTTGACCTTGGCCACGGCGGGGTTCACAGTCTTGGTCCCCTCCCCCGTGTACCCGCTCTCGAAGCCGCAGATCGTGCACGTGGGCCAGTACACGAGGCGGCGGAGGAGCTCGAAGTCGTTCTCGCCGCCGAGGAGCTCGCGGGCCCCCCAGAACTCCTTGAGCGACTGGGCCTGGAAGCCGCTCGCTTTCAGGTAGCGGATCTCCCGCGGCGTAGGCTTCCGAGCGTCCTCGAGCCACCCCGGGATCGTGACCCGGCCGCGCTGGTCCCGCAGCGTATTGAGCGCGTGGATGAGCCGCCAGCCTGGGTTCGGCGCGATGGGCGCGTACATGGAGTGTTGGTCCACGTTCGCCGTGCGCGCGATGAGCTCCACGTAGAGCGTCCCCTTGCACCCTAGCTCAATCTTGGGGCGGCCGTCGTGGAGATGGTCGCCGCCCTCGATGGTCGCCCCATCGCCCTTCAGGATCTCCTTGTTCCGCTCCACGAAGGACTTGAAGTGGGCGCTACCGACCTCCTCCTCGCCCTCCACCACGAACTTGAGGTTGATGGGCGGCGCTCCCTCGACCTCCCGCCACGCCTGGACGGCCAGGAGCTGGGCGATCAGGTTCCCCTTCGTGTCCCCACAGCCGCGGGCCCAGAACTTCCCGTCCTCGATGACGGGGTCGAACGGGTCCCGCTTCCATTCGTTGACGGGATCCGTGGGCTGGACGTCGTAGTGCTCGTACATGAGGAGGGTGGGCTTCGCCTCGTCCACGATCATCTGGCCGAAGACCACGTTGGGGCCTCCGTCCGTCGGGTACTCGCGTGCCTCGAACCCATTCTCGCCCAGGATGCGGCGGACGAAGGCCGCGGTCTCGGGCTGCGCCTTCTTGTGGGCTGAGATCGTCGGGAAGCGACAGTACTCCTTGAGCAGCTCAAGGGCCTTGTCCGAGTTGGACTCGACCTTGGCCAGGACATCCGTCAGAGACATGGAGGACGCACCGGCCGCGGGATGGCCTCGTCCCATAAGAAGTCGACGCGATACGGCGCCCCGGGAGCATGCGTTAATAGCGCCGGGCACCGATGGCCGCGGGCTTGTCCGAAGCCGCGCCGGCCCCGCAGCCTGGAGCTGAAGCGCCGCGCAGGTCGGCATCCGCGAGGCAGTTGTTCGTCCTCTGCGTCTACGCGGTCGTGATCTGGTCCGTGGGCAACGGACTCCTGCCACTCCTCCCGAAGTTCGCGACCACGTTCGGCGCGGGGGACGTGACGATCGGGGTCTACCTCGGCATCGCGTACGCCGCGATCGCGCTCGGGTCCGCGTCCGCGGGCTGGCTCGCGGATCATCTGGGCCGCATCCGGCTCCAGATGGTCCTCCTCTCCCTTGTGGTCGCGCCCCTCTTCGCCCTGACCGCTTGGGTCACCATGCTGTGGCAGCTCGTGGTCCTGACCGGCGTCGTCTGGTGGTTCGGCGGCGTGTCCCTTACCCTCGCGAGCATCGTGGCCGGCCTCTCCGCGGGCCCGAACCAACGGGGGACCGTGCTCGGAATCTTGGCCCTTACCGCGCCCCTGGGATCCGTCATCGGCGGCCTGGGCATCGGGCTCCTCGCAGACGCCCTGGGATTCTCGGGCCTGTGGATCGTCCTCGGCCTGGCGTGGCTCGTCTGCCCCGTCGCCGGGCTGTTCGTCGAGGAGGTCGCGGCGCGCCCGAAGCCACGGACGACCAAGTCCTCCGCCGTCGGCCGGCTGTGGGTTCCCGCCTTTGCCCTGCTCCTCGGATGCGGGGTGCTCGGTGCGTTCGGGACGTTCCTTGGCGGCTTTGGCCGCTCCCTGGTCATGCGTAGCTTCAGCAACGCCGCCATCACGAGCACGGTGGCGGTCAGCGGTCTCGCGACGCTTCCTTTCCCCGTCCTCCTAGGATACCTCTCAGACCGGTTCGGTCGTATCCGGTTCTTGGGGCTCTGTTTCCTGTTGGGCGTCGCGGGGCTTGTGGTGTACTCCGTTTCCGTGGTCCTTTGGCAGTTCTGGGCCGGTTCCGCGCTCGTCGCGTTCGTGTCCTACGTCTCCACGGGCGTCGGATCGGCACTCGTCGTGGATCTCGTGGACCGAGGCGCCGTGAGCCGAGGTCTCGCTCTCTTCAACTCCACGGGCTGGGTCGGCGGCATCCTCGGGTTCGCCGCGGGAGGCCTCCTCTTCAATGCCGTCGGCTACGCGAGCGGGTTCCTCGTCGGAGCAGGGCTCCTCGTGGCCTCCCTAATCCTGCTCGTGCCCATCGCCCGGGCGGCGCCGTCGCGGCGTAGGCCAGTCCCTTGAGCGAGCTCCGCGCCACGCACGAAAGGCATATACGGGGGTCCCGCTTCGGCGGCGCCCGTGGGACAGTGGGAGCCTGGAGTTCCTCAAAGGGGTTCATTGGATCGACTGCTACGCGAACTCGTACGTACTGATTGACGATCGGCTCGTCCTGGTCGACACGAGCTCGGAGGCGGACGCGAAGACGATCCTTCACTACCTCGAGAAGTGCCAGATCAAACCGCGGGACATCGCGACGATCTTCGTGACCCACGTCCACCCGGACCACGTCAGCGGGCTCGCGCGGATCAAGCAGGACGCGAACGGGACCAAGGTCGCCGCGTCCAATATCGAGGCCGAGTTCATCGCGAAGAAACGCACCTACGACGGGCCGCCAGGCGCCGCGTACCAGAGGCACCCGGGTACGCCGGTGGATGTCCCCCTGGAGGACGGCCAGACCTACGACGGCCTGAAGGTCATCTTCACGCCGGGGCACACCCGGGGGAGCATGTCCCTGCTGGACGAGTCGCGGTCCCTCCTGATTGCGGGAGATGCCGCGAACAACGAGAAGGGGCTAACGACCATGGACGATCAGTACAACGTGGACCCCAAGCAACACCGCGAGTCGATCCGCAAGCTCGCGACCTTCCAGTTCGAGAACGCGGTCTTCGGGCATGGCAAACCCATCGTGGGCCGCGCCTCCGCCCAGTTCGCGTCCTTGGCCCGAAAGCTGTAGCCCGGACACGCATCACGCCCGGGGACGGGGCTGAAGCCATCGCGCGACCACGTCCTCGTGGCCGCGGCCGTATGCCGTAGACGGCAGCGCCTTGGGATCCTGCCAGGCCAGCTCGCGGTACCAAGGCGGCGGGGTCGGCGTCCAGTCCTGCGGAGGCTTCGCGTCCACGAAGAACCAGATGTCGTAGTGGGTCTTGCCACCCGCGAATTCGGCCGCGTACGCGTCGCTCTCGACGCGGGGCTCGGCGTATGCAAGACCCGGTATCTGCAGGATCTCCTCGCCGACCCGACGCGCCGCGGCGCGCGGCTCCTCCCCGAACTTGACGTGGCTCGCCGGGATCGTCCAGCCCGCGCCGAAACGCTGGCGCCGGCCCGCGTCGAGTCCGGCGAGCGCCTCCCATCGCGGGTCGTCCGCGTACTTCCCCAAGAGGAGCCGGGGTCCGTCCTGCACGAAGAGGAAGACGTTCAGGCAGAACCCTCCCTCGGGCGCGTGCCAGAAGCCGTAGGGGGAGGCGTGGTCGCGGATCCAAACGAAGGGTCCATCGCCGGGCATGGAGGCCCTCAGGGCGGGGTCCCGGATGAACCCGTCGTCTCCGGCCGCAAGGCCGGGAGCCGCAGGATCAGCTCCCGAACCTCCGGATAATGTCAACCGCTGACAACCGGGGGGAGAGGTTTAAAAGGGACGGCGCACCATGAGACCGCATACGTACCCTGAGGCCAGCTCGGAGGCCCTCAGCTTGCATCTCGTTCGACCCTCGCGCCCCTATCGACGAGCCGTCCTGGTCGCGCTCCTCGCGCTGTCCATCGTGACGTCGCTGGGGGGTCCCACGGTCGCCAAGGCCGCAGCCACGCCCCCGTCCGTGATCACGAACTTCCCCGTGCGTTCCGAGTTCAAACCCAACGACCCCTTGTACAACCTGCAGTGGGGCCTGAACACAATCGAGGCCCCTCAGGCGTGGGACGTTACCCTGGGCACGCCCAACGTGACCGTGGCCGTCGTGGACACGGGCGTCTGGTACACGGACGCCGACCTGGCGCCCAACATGTGGAACAACACGGACGGGTCCCACGGCTGGAACTTCATCCTGAACAACAACAACCCCATGGACTCGGACAGCGCCTCGGGCACCTACCACGGCACGGGCGTCGCGGGGGTCATCGGGGCGGTCACGGACAACAGCTACCTGATCGCGGGTGTGGCCCAGGCGCGGGTCATGGCCCTCGAGGCCCTGGGCCCCAACGGCGAGGGGAGCTCGTAAAACACGTCCCTCGCGATCAAATGGGCCGCGGACCACGGGGCCCGCGTGATCAACCTCTCCCTGGGGACGAACACGACCTTCGTCGGTCCCACGGATATCCAGCTCGCGATCAACTACGCCTGGAGCA
>JAWOML010000091.1:0-7416 GCA_033852515.1 Thermoplasmata archaeon
CGCTCGTACGCAGCCTGCGCGCCCACTCGGATCACGCCTCGGTCTGCATCGCGTGCGCGGTGAGCCACGCGCTGTAGCCGATGAAGAACAGCACGACCAGCGCGACGACCTGGAAGCCGTCGGAAACCATGGGGTCCAAGCCCAGGACGCGCGCGGCCGCGCTGAGTCCGAGCGCGATGCCCCCGGCGGCCAGGCCGACGCTCAGGCGGTACAGGAGGCCCCCGCGCATCATCCGGACGCCCTTGTGTGCCAGGAGGAAGACCCCGAGGACGCCGCACAGGATGCTCAGGATCAGCACGACGAAGCTTTCGTCCAGCGCAATCATGGGCTCGCCGCCCGCCATGCGGAGCGCGGGAGCCTTAAGGGTAGGCCTTTCAGTCTCACTTCTGAGAATCGTCACGCGGACGGTTCCTCAAGGCGCGCGGTCACGGTCTGCCCGCCCGCCTGCGCGAAGCCCAGCCTGCGGTACAGTGCGATGGCGGGATCGTTGCCCACGGTCACGTAGAGGGCCCACCGCGGCTCCTCGAGGGCAGCGAGCCGCGTGGAGGCCGCGGACATCAGGGCGGTCGCGATCCCGCGGCGGCGATGGTCTCGCCCCACGCCGAGCTCGGACACCATGGGCGACCCCATCCAGTGGCTCAGGAGGACCGCGCCCACGAGCCGGTCCCCGTCCAGGGAGACGTAGGAGGCCTCGGGCATGAACCGGCCCGTCTCCCCGCGGAGGATCCCCGTCATGTACCCGCGCCAGTCCTCCTCAGACCCGACGTGCATCCCGTATATCTGCTCCATGTGGTCCTTGTACACCTCCATGAAGAACCGCGCGAGGCCCGGGATCTCGGCCTCCTCGGGCGGCTTCAGGGGAAGGCCCGGGGGCGGAAGCCGCTGGGTCGGCGCCTCCATCCGCATCCGAGCGAAGCTGCGGTGGAACCCCAGGGCCTCGAAGTCCCGTTCGTAGGCCCCGTCGAAGGACGCGCTGATCGCCCCCGCGCCGCCCGAGCGGAGAAGGTCCACGGCCCGGATGATCGCGGGCATCGTCTCGGCCGCGTGCGCGGGGTCCACGGAGAACCCCGCGATCGTGTCGGGCAACAGGCGCACGGTCCCGATCAGGGTCGCCCCCTGGCGGATCGCGTAGTGCGTCCGCTGCTCCTCCTTGGGGAGCGCGAGGTAGCGCTCGATGTGCGCAGGCACGGAGCGGGTGGGCAGGTCGGTGCGTCCGGCCACGTAGACCCGCCAGAACTCCTCGGCGTCCACGGTCTGGAGCGGCTCAAGCCGGAGGGACGTCACAGGCCTCGCGAACCGGAGCGAGCCGCTTGAAGTTTCCGGGAGACCGAAATCTTATGCCGTGGGCCCACCTATCGCGGTCGGATGGACTTCGAGCTGACCGAGACCCAGACCATGACCCGGAAATCGGTCCGGGAATTCGTGGAGCGGGATATCCTCCCCGAGTCGCTGAAGTACGACGAGAGCCAGGAGTTCCCGACGCATTGGGCCCGGAAGATGGGGGAGTTGGGTCTCCTCGGAATCTTCGTCCCCGAGAAATACGGCGGCTCAGGCCTGGATTCCGTCTCCTACGCGATCACGATCGAGGAGCTGGCCCGAGGGGACGCGAGCGCCTCGGTCATCGCGGCCGTGTGCAACGGCCTCGCGTGCGAGCCCATCCTGCGCTGGGGGACGGAGGAGCAGAAGCAGCAATACCTCATGCCGCTCGCGCGGGGCGAGTGGGTCGGGGCCTACGCGCTCACGGAGCCGGGGAGTGGCTCCGACGCGGCCGCCATGCGCGCGACCGCGAAGCTCGACGGGGACGAGTGGGAGCTGAACGGGACCAAGGCGTTCATCACGAACGCCTCCGCCGCCAAGGTCCTCGTTACCTACGCCCGGACCGGCGACAAGAAGTACGACATCTCCTGCTTCATCGTCCCCACGGATGCGCCCGGCTTTGCGCTCCTGAAGAAGGAGAACAAGATGGGAATCCGGGCAAGCGACACGATGCTCGTGGGCTTCGACCACCTGCGCATCCCCAAGGCCAACCTCCTGGGTCAGGAGGGCAAGGGGTTCAACATCGCTCTGGCCACCTTGGACGGCGGACGGATCGGAATCGCGGCCCAGGCCCTTGGGATCGGCCAGCGAGCGCTCGAGGAGTCCCTGAAGTACGCCCAGGAACGGGAGGCCTTCGGCCAGAGAATCGCGGAGTTCCAGGCGATCCAGTGGAAGCTCGCGGACATGGCCACGGACATCGACGCCGCCCGCCTGCTGACGTACAAGGTCGCCCACCTGAAGGACCTGGGACAGAAGCACACGTACGAGTCCAGCGTCGCCAAGCTGTTCGCCTCCGAGGCGGCGCATCGCGCGGTGGATGCCGCGGTCCAAATCCATGGAGGGTATGGCTTCATCAAGGACTACGCCGTCGAGAAGCTCTATCGAGACCAGCGGATCACGGAACTCTATGAGGGCACGTCGGAGGTCCAACGCCTCGTCATTGCGCGTGCGGTTCTCGGGAAGTGAGGCGGACCGCGCTCACCAGGGGTGGTTCGGGCGCTTCGCCGAGGAGTACGACCGCCTCTACGATTCGGCGAAACGGGACCGCGAGGCGTTCCTCTTCCTCCATGACCTCTTCCGCCGTCACGGACCCGTGCGGGACGTGCTGGACGTAGCCTGCGGCACGTTCTCCCTCGACCTGCCTCTCGTGAAGCGCGGCTACCGCGTCGTGGGTCGGGACCTGTCCGGGCCCATGCTCAAGGTCGCGCGCCGGACCCTGCGAGCAGCTGGGAAGGACGCCGACCTCGGGATCGCTGACATGCGGCAACTCGCCCTGCGTCGGACCTTCGACGCGGTCCTCTGCCTTGGGACCGCGTTCAACTACCTCGCCACGAGGGAGGACGTTCGGGCCGCCCTCAAGGCCTTCCGGCGGCACCTGAGGCCGGGCGGGTTGCTCGTCCTCGACACGACCAACTTCGAGGCTTGGATCCACGACCCGAAGAACGCGAGCGTCGAGCAGGACTACAGCGCCCCTGACGGCACGCGCATCGCGGTCTTCGCGTTCAACGACCAAGACCTCCCGCGCGGCATCCACCAGGCGCGGCTCATCTCGGCGGTCCAAAGGGGACGGACTCTCAACCTGAGCTACTCGGAGGCCCCGCTCCGCATCTGGGACCAGGGGCAGCTGGGCAGGAGCCTGGAGTCCGCAGGCTTCCGGCCCATCGCTTGGGCCGGAGACCTTCGACTCGGGAGCCGCTATGTTCGCTTGCGGAGTCGGCGACTCGTCGCCGTCGCGGAGCGCGCCTGACCTCAGCCCGCGAGGCGGTACGTGCGATACTCCGTCGTGCACGGCGTGGAGCCGCTGATGTAGACTTCCCCCGCGGTCAGGTTCACGATGGACCCGAAAAGGGTCTTCACCCGATCCGCCTCGGAGTCCCCGGAGTTCTCGTGGCGGCAGATGGAGTCCGGCCGCGAGAGGTGGTCCCGCTGGATGCTCATGATCGTCTCCGGCGTGACCTGCCCCGCGGTCGCCTCGAGGAGCTTCCGCGCGCGATTGTACCGCAGGATGGAACAGAACTTCTCCTGGGGATTCGTCTCAAACCGGAGCATCTTCGCGCCGACGTAGTGATTCGTGTGGACCAGGAGACCGCCCTCCCCGTATAGCGCCTCGAACTCCGTCGCGGAACCCTCCATGGCGTACAGCTCTCCGTCTCGAGAGCAGACGATGTTGTTGAAACTGGACCCACGTCCTGCGGGCATGGAGGCTTCGAGGGCCTCCTTGAGCGTGCGGGCTTCGAGCACGCGGCGTGGCGGGAACATCTTGGGGATCCCGACCCGGACGTCGTTCGGGCTCACCGCGTTCCCCGTGAGGCTGAACCCTGCCGCATTGAAGCCCATCGTGGGGAAGAGTCCCTGGTAGGACATGGCGAAGAACGCGGGCTTGCCGTCGACGGCCACGCGGACGGGATGCACCAGACCATCGTAGTCCGGCGTATAGTCCTCGTTGTGCGCGACGAGGACGGAGCCGTCCGCCGTCTGCTCCGGCCCCGCCGCGACGTCCGTGCAGCCCTTGAGCCCTTGGCTCGGACTGTAGCCGGACCACTGGGCCAGGAGCGTGTCGAACGGCACCCCGCTCCCCGCGGCGTAGCCTTTCATCTCCTCCACGAAGTCGGGGAACCACGCCTCGATCCGGGGGAGGACCTTGCGGCCGTAGCGTCGAGCGCCGTCGAAAGTCGCGCCCTTCTCCCATGTGAGCTCCTTCCGGAGGAGCTCCACGGCCCGTTGGGCGGACTTCGCGAAGCGTTTCCCGAGCTGCTCCCCCACGTCGCGAGGCGAGCCGTGCACGCGGAAGACGGGGAGCGGGGCGTAGGTGGCTCTCGCGGGCTCGAGGGTGGCGGCCATGCGTGGGGATGGGGACCTCCCGGCATGAGGTTTTCCGGACGCCCACGGCCTCAGCGGCCCTCCGCAGCGCCCCCAGGGCGCCGCCGCGCGGCGATCCAATCCACGGCGACCATCACGAAACTCAGCACGACGCCGTCCAAGATGGCCAAGACGGTGAACACGCCATACTCACCGCCCAGGGGACTCGCCACGTAGTACGAGGCGAGGGCAAGAACGGGGAAGAGCGCCCAAGCCGCAATCCATCCCAGGACGGCACCCGTGGCACGGATCCGGAACAACGGCGGAGCGGCCCCCCGGCGCATGACGAGAACCATGACGACGGGAGGGACGATCAGGAGAGCCACGAACTCCGATGGACCCAGGACCCCGGAGGACGCTAGGAGCGCGACGACGATCACGAGCACTCCGACGAGGAGACCCTCGTAGGCACGAAGGAGGTCCACAACGAGCGGACGGCGCGGCGCCCCGTCGCCTGAGGGATCCTCCGCGGCCACGCCCGCCGCATACGGGCCTTCGCCCTAAAGGCTTGCCCGCAGTGTCGGAACGTTTTATGGGCCGGCACGGCTTCCCCCGGGCACATGACCGCCACCCGCGTCCTGTACATGGAGGAGCGGAAGGGCCAGGATCCGGACCCCTGCTACCGTCGCGAGTTCGATGCGACGGTCCTGGAGCGCGGACCCGACTACGTGGTCTTGGACCAAACCCTGTTCTACGCGGAGGGCGGCGGCCAGCCCGACGACCACGGCGTCCTGCGGTGGCCCGGCGGCGAGGCCCACGTCGCGCGGGTGACCAAGGAGAAGGGCGTGGTCAGGCACCACGTGGACCACATCCCCGAGGCGGACGGCGTCCATGGGGAGCTCGACTGGGACCGGCGGTACAAGCACATGCGGATGCACACGTCCCAGCACATCATGTCCGGGCTCGTGTTCCGGATCTACGCCGCGCGGACCGTGGGCAACCAGATCCATGCGGACTTCAGCCGGGTGGACTTCCAGCCCGCGAACTTCACGGCGCAAGACCTCGCGCGGATCGAGGACGAGTGCAACCGCGTCGCCGAGGCGGCCATGGACGTCCGCATCTTCGAGGAGGATCGCGTGGCCGTGCAGAACCGCGTGGAGGACCGGGCCCTCTTGGACCTGATCCCACAGAGCATCCGGCGCCTGCGGATCATCCAGGTGGGGACCGCGGACTACTGCCCCTGCGGCGGCACGCACCTCAAGAACACGCGAGAGATCGGCCGCGTCCATATCCGGGAGAAGCGGTCCAAAGGCAAGGAGACGGACCGGATCTCCTACGAACTCCTGCCGCCCTGAGCCGCGAAGTTACGACCCGGACAATCCCGCAACAGAGCTTATCAACCCGCAGGCGCGTGGGCCTCCCGGCGATCCGAGATGAAGGTAGGCGTCGTGGGCGTCGGCAAGCTTGGGGGCGAGATCGCCTTCGCGCTGGCGCGAGACGGGATCTGGGACGAGCTGATCCTGGTGGACGTGGTCCAAGAGCTCGCCTGGGCCCAGGCCGAGGACATCCGCACGGGCATCGCGGAGCGGTCCGACACGGTGGTCCGCGCCGGGGCCATGGCGGACCTCAAGGACGCCCGAGTCGTGCTTCTCGTCGCGGGGCAGGGCCGCAAGCCCGGGATGACGCGACTCGATCTGCTCCATGCGAACGCGCCCCTGGTCAAGGACCTGAGCCGCGAGATCGTCGCGGCCGCACCGGAGACCACGCTGGTCGTCCTCACGAACCCCGTGGACGTGCTCACCACGATCGCCTGGGAGGCCTCCGGATTGCCCCGGGAGCGGGTCCTCGGATCCGGCGGGCTCCTGGATTCCGTCCGGTTCCGGTGCCTGCTCGCGGACCGGTTCGGCGTGCGGCCCTCGTCCGTCGAGGCCCTCGTCCTGGGGGAGCATGGGGAGCGCGCGGTGCCCCTGTTCAGCCAGGTCAAGGTCCGCGGACGGCCTGTGAGCCTCGGACCCGAGGAGCGTGCGAAGATCCTCGAGGAGCTCAAGGGGGTCAGCGCGAAGGTCATCGCGGGCAAGGGGGGCACCGCCTTCGGCCCCGCGGGCGCGACCCAGAGCCTGCTCCATGCGATCATGTCCCGTACGCTCTCCACGGTTCCGGCCTCCGTGGTCCTCCAGGGGGAGTACGGGATCCGGAACATCGCCCTGTCGGTCCCCGTGGTGGTCAGCAACGGGAGCTTTAGCCGCGTGGAGGAGTGGGAGCTGGCCCCCGAGGAAGCTGCCGCGCTCCAGGCCGCGGCCCACGACCTCGGAGAGTTTGCGGAGGACGCCGCCGTGGTCCTCGGCCTCACCGTGCGCCACACGACCCTCGAGAAGATCGCGACCTCGGCCAAGGGGTGAAGCTCACCGGGTCCCCGGCGGATCGGGGGCCGCCGCGGCCAGGGCCCGCGCGCGGGCGCGCTCGCCGGAGGGGTCGCGGGCCGTGAGGAGTAGGAGGCCGCTCACGACGAGCCAGACGGCGGCCACGGTGAAGGGCCAATGGCTCATCCCTCCCGTGGGCGTCGCGGTCATGCCGACCAGACCGCCGAGGAGCACGGAACCCGCGAAGTAGCCCGCGTCCCCGATGGTCCGGTAGACGCCCATGGCGGTCCCCATGGCGTGAGGCGGCGACAGGTCGGTCACCCAGGACGCAAGGGGACCGTGGAGCCCGAGGACCAGGCCGAAAAGCCCGATTACGGGAATGGCGGAGGACAGGTCCACGGTCGTGAAGACGAGGGGGATCACGAGGCCCATGAGGACCAGGCTCGCGACGAACGTGGGCTTGCGGCCGTAGCGGTCCGCGAGCCAGCCGGACGGGTACATGGTCGCCATGGAGGCGAGGGCCATGACCGTGACGAGCACACCCGCGGCCACCGCGGTGTCCGTCTCGTTGAGCCCCCAGTTCATCATGATGAAGAACGGCAGGACCGTGGCGACGATGCCCCCGCGCATGAAGAACGCCGCCAGGCTCCCCAGGTTCACCGTGAAGAAGGAGCGGTCCTTGAGCAGGCGTCCAGCGGTCCGCCACTCGATGCGCGCCTCC
>JAWOML010000092.1:0-18404 GCA_033852515.1 Thermoplasmata archaeon
CCGAAGGACTTGAAGTTCTCCATCTGGACTTCTTTCAGAAACACGGTGCCCACCTGCGCGGGGGAAGGTTAGCGCTGAGCTGCGGCACTAGGACCCATCCCATCCTTATCCTTCTGACGTCCGACGCGGGTCGGACAGACACGCGGAAAGAATTGATGGCTATAAAAGCGTAGCGGGGTCGCGAAGACCGCGTTGACAAAGGGACCCTGCGTTGCGCGGCCGTTACGTTGGGCGGAGGGACGCCACGATCGCCGTCAATTCGCGCCGCCGGCGTTCGATGGGGTAGTGCTCCACAATCCGCCGGCGTGCGGCCGCGGCGTCCCCGCGCGCGTACGCGTCTCGGACGGCCCCGACCGTGGCCTCCACATCGCCCACGGGGACCAGGGCACCCACCCCGTCGATCTGGGCCGCGATGCCGCCGACGTCCGTGCCCACGGGCACGCAGCCGCACGCCATGGCTTCGCCCAGCGCACTTCCGAAGGCCTCGTACCGGGACAGCTGGACGTATACCCGGGCCTGGCGGAACCGCTCGCGCAGTTCCTCGTCGCTGATGCGACCCACGATCTCCAAGTTCGGAGGAGCGGCACGGCGCAGCGCGTCCGTCGCAGCGTTGTCGCGCCCGCCCACGAGGACGAACCGCAGGTCCGGCAGACGGCGCGCCGTCTCCACGAAGACGTCCAGACCCTTCCTCGACACGTTCACGTCGTTGACGATGGCGACGGTCAGCACGGTGGTCCGCGGTCCCTCCCCGGGGCGGAAGTACTCCGTGTCGAAGCCCAGGGGGACGAAGCTCATGTCCGCGCGATCCACGCCCACGTTCCGTGCGACCTCCGCCCGGAGGTGCTCCTCGACGAGCAGCACCCGGTCCGCGTGCGAGAGCGTGTACCGCGTTCGGCGGCGCATGCCCGGATCCAAGTTCGAGCCGTATCCGAGATCGGGTCGCCGGGCCGCGTCCAGGCCTCCCACGACGACCACGGTCTTCTTGCCCGCGAGGCGCGCGACGCGGCAGGCGACGTAGGCGTGATCCAAGGCGAACCAGCAGAAGGCCACGTCGCTCCGGAGGACGGCGAGGGCGATGCGAGGAATGGCCCGCTTCCCCTTGCAGCGGACGTCGCGGACCTCAAACGCGCCCTTCAGGATCTCCCGGTCCCGCCCCACGAAGGACGCCTCGTCCAGGTAGACCAAGGCTACGCGGATGCGCTTCCTCGACGACGAGCTCGCCATGCGTCCTCGGCCCTCTCGCGGCCGGGCCGACCCGAGTCTTCCCAGGAGCCTCGGCCGGCCGAGGGCCACGCGGTGACCTCCCGCGAGCCGCAAAAGACTTTCGGGAGGGAAGATCGAAGACGTTGGCGATCCGTGGCTTCGCCGCCTCTCTCACTTCCAGGCCACGAGGGAGATGACCCCGACGCGCCGGTCTCGAGGGAACAGCCTCCAGAGCAGCGTGCCGAGCGCGATGGAGGCCGTGCCCATCTTGAGTTCCGGGTCCCAGAACGGATTCCAGAAGAGCAGGCGGTCGCTGATCTCGCGGAATCCTGCCGCCTCCAGTTCGGTCCGCAACTGACGGACCGTGAAGAGGTTGATGTGGTCCGGGTCGTCGCGCGCGTGCGGATGGTACGTGCTGGGCGAGACGACGAACAGGAAGCCGCCCGGCCGAAGCACACGATGGGCTTCCCGGAGCACCCGCCGCTCCATCTCCAAGGGCATGTGTTCGAGGACGTGGTGGGCGATCACCGTGCCGAAGGCGTCGCTCCGGAACGGGAGCGGGACCGAGAGGTCCCCTCGGACCACGGGCACGCCGCGAGCCGCGCTCGCCCGTGTCCCCTCCTTGGCAAGCTCAAGCCCGACCGCGCGCACATTGTAATGGAGGCAGCACTCCACGATGAACCCGAGACCCGAGCCCACATCGAGCACGGGCGCCTGCGGGCGCACGCGACGGAAGATCCCTTCGAACCAATGCCAGTCCCTCCCGGCATAGCGCCAGTAGTCGTACGACTCGTGGCGCAGGTCCCGGGTCGCTCCAGCCGCGGTCGTTCAATCGCCCCCTCGTTCCGTCCAGAGCTCGCGATAGATGGCGAGAATCCGGTCGGCACTCGCCGCCGCGGAAAAGTCCCGGCTGCGCGCGATCCCGCGGAGCGACAGGTCGCGGGCGAACGCGGGCTCCTGGACGATGCGAAGAATCGCATCGGCCCAGGCGTCCTCGAGACGTGGGCTGAGCAGGAGCCCGCCGCCCCCGACGATCTCGGGGACCGCGGTCAGGTCGGACGCGATGAGGGGGCAACCCGTGGACATCGCCTCCAGGCAGGGCATGGAGAACCCTTCCAGGAACGAAGGGACCACCGCGACCGTGGAGGTCTGGTACAACCGCACGAGCTCCTCCTCGGCCACGAAGTCCCGCCACACGATCCGCTTCTCGATCCCTAGCTCGCGGGCCAGGGCCTCGAGCCGCGGGCGCTCCGGGCCCGGCCGACCGACCTTCACCAGGGTCATCGGCTGCTCTTTCACGACGCGCGCGAGGATCCGGAAGAGGCCCTCCACGTTCTTCCGGCGCTGCTCCGTCCCTACGTACAGGATCTGGTTCGGCTCCCGCGGGAGATCGGCGGGGTGATACGCCGGAGGCACGGCCAGGTAGACCACCTCGGGTTCGTGCGGCAATTGCACGGTCGCCTCAAGGCCTGCCTTCAACTGGCGCGCGCTGATGAGGACCCGGTCGGCATAGCGCAAGGGCTCCATCGTCTTCCGCGGGCCCACGTGGTAGCAGGTGATCACGGTCGGGCATCGGGACCGCGGGCGGAGGAGGAACGAGTACGCGTTGGTCGGGATATGGGTGATCCGGTTCCGCCGTTCCAGGACGCGCATCTGGAAGCGGAGCAGGGAAGGGGCGAAGGACTCGAAGGGCGGGTGGAAGAGACGAATCAGGTGGGTGGGGATCCGCCTGGCGATTTCGTCGTAGATGGCGGTGAACCACTTCGCGCGGGGGTCGACCTTCCCTGCCCGGACCAGGGTCACGGGGTACTGCGCGCGCAGCGGCATGGAGCGCCCCTTGATTTCGACGGCTTATTTAAACGTGTCAAGGCCAGGTCTGCAGCTCATGCCGGCCGTCCCGCCGCAAGCCCCTCGTACAGGGCCATGAGCTTCCGAGCCTCCGCGGACCAATTGTACGTTCGCCGAGCGGCGTCGAGGCCGTTGCGTCCCAGACGCTCCGCCAGCAAAGGGTCGTCCCGGAGACGGACGACCGCCGACCGAAACGCCTCGACCGTGTAGGGAACTGCGAGACCGCAGGACTCCTGCACGACGAGCTGGGACATGGGGAGGCGCTCGGTCACCAGGCAAGGACGGCCGGCTGCCATGGCCTCGAAGATCTTGTTGGGCATCCCCACCTGGTTGATCCGGAGTGCCGGATCGAACATGGACAGGACGGCGTGGGATTCCAGGGTCAGCGGGAGTACGCGATCGTTGGGGACGGGTCCCAGGTACGCCGTGTTGGGATGCTCCGCGCAGCGGGCGGCAACCTCCGACGCCAAGGCCTTGCTCCCGCCGATGACCAGGCGGACGCCGGGCATGGAACCCACCGCCTCGATGGCGGGAAGGATGAATCGGCTCTTGTGGAGCGTGCCGACGTACAGGACCGTGAAGACCGGCGCCGTGGGGGGGCGGTACTCCGACACCGCGAGCTCTTGACAGTTCTGGACGAGCACGGCGTCCTGGCCCGTGACGCCGTCGATGTACTTCTTGACCGACTCGTTCACCGCGATGACCCGGTCCGCGAGGGGCGCGAGCCGCCGCTCGAGTCGGAAGGCCGCGTTGACCACGAAGCGGGGAAGGTCCTCCTCGATCATGTATCCGAAGACCTCGTGGCAGTCGTAGACCAAGGGGCGGCCCGTGCGCCGTTTGAGCCGCACGCCGCTCGGCAGTGTATCCAGGTCGTGGCAGTGGACGACATCGAATGGCTCGCGGAGGGCCAGGGCCGCGGCCGCCCGCCACCAAAGGGGATTCCGGAGCGCGTCGTGCGCTGCGAGCCGGAGGAGGCCGCGGGTCCGCACGAGGCGGATGGGGATCCCCTCCCAGGAGGCCTCGGCCGGACCCCGTCCGGACCGGTCCCATCCGATGAAGGATACCTCGTGCCCGGCATCCCTCAGGGCCCGCGCCTCCTTGAGGACCCGCGTGTCGTGGACCACGTCGTTGGACACGAGCATGAGGATGCGCATGGTCACCGGCCCAGGAACTCGTCGACGAAGGAGGCAATCCGGGAGGAGGTGGTGCCGTCGCCGTAGGGGTCGGACCAGGACGGATGTGCGTCGAGCTGCTCCCGGACGGCGGCGCGGACCCGATCGGGCTTCGTCCCCGCCAGGACGTTTGCGCCGATCTCAAGCGTCTCCGGTCGCTCCGTGTTCTCGCGGAGAGTCACGCAGGGCACGTGGAGGATGCAGGCCTCTTCCTGCAATCCTCCGGAATCCGTGAGGATCAGCGCGGCGTCCTTCTCCAGGGCGAGCATGTCCAGGTACCCCACCGGCTCAATGCGGTGAAGGGTTCGCAGGGCGCTTGCCCGCGACTCGAGGCCGAACTCCTGGAGACGGCGCGACGTCCGGGGGTGGGTGGGGAAGACGATGGGAAGACCCGACTCCTGGGATGCCGCCTCGAACGCCGACAGTGCTTCGGCGAGGCGCTCCGACCGGTCCACGTTCTCCGCGCGGTGGAACGTGAGCAGCAGGTAGCTCCGGGGTGTCAGTCCCAGCTCGTTGCGAACCGTCGACGTCCGCTGGGCCGCGGGCAGATTCTGCTTCAGGGCGTCCACCACGCTGTTCCCGACCATGTGGACACCGCGGCTCACGTTCTCCCGCCGGAGGTTTTCGACCGCGGTGGGCGTTGGCGCGAAGAGGAGGTCCGACAACTGGTCCGCGACGACTCGGTTCACCTCCTCGGGCATCGTCTTGTCGAACGAGCGGATCCCCGCCTCCACGTGGGCGAGGGGGCGGCCCTCCTTGTTGGCCAGGATCGCCCCGGCCAAGGTCGTGTTCGTGTCCCCGTGGATCACGACGAGGTCCGCGGTGGCCGCAACGTCCGCGACCTGGCGCATCGTGGTGGCGACCTGCAGCGGCGGGGACTCCTCCCGGAGCTCGAAGCGATGGTCCGGCTCGCGGAGCTCCATGTCCTTGAAGAAGATGCGGTCCATTAGCAGGTCGTGATGCTGACCCGAGTGGACCAACAAGTGCTCGTGACCCAGGCGGTCCAAGGCCTGAATCACCGGCGCCATCTTGATTATCTCAGGGCGCGTACCGACGAGGGTGACGATGCGCGCCATGGTCGCTCCGCGCGAATGTCGACGCCCGCATATTAAAGGTCGCTGCCTCCGAGTCGCGACCCGGGACCTCGTGCGGACCGGCGCCGGCCGCTGAGTCGTGTGTGGGTGGTCGCGGACCCGGTCGGCCGTAGGTCGGAAGCATGCCGAAGAAGTACAGCGTCTGCGTCACGAACTTCAACTCCATGGGCACGGTGGAGAGCTGGGCCGCGTCGCTCCTGGACAACCTGACCGGGGAGGACGAGGTGGTCCTCCTGGACGCGGGGAGCACGGACGGATCGGGCGAGTGGCTCCGGCGGTGGTGCGCGGACCACGGGTTCACGTTCCTCGACCGGAAGTCCAATCGGGGCGAGGCCCGGGCGCTCGCGTCGAACGCGGCCCAGGGAGAGTACCTGATCCATCATGTGGACACGGACGACATCGTGGAGAGCCTCGGGGAGGCGAAGCGGCTCTACCATGAAGTCGTCGAGCGCGATCCCGAGACCGGAGCACGTCGTGCGTTCTGGTGCCACGGCTTCTTCATCATTCCCACGGCGATGTACCGCGAGGTCGGCGGCTACGCTCCCCTCCAGCACTACGAGGACCGCCTCCTGGGGTACCGGCTCGCCACCCGAGGCGGGCTCACCCAGTGCATGCGGGTGACCGCCGTACGCAAACGAACCGACCCGCGGCGGACGTCCGAACTGGCCCAGCTCCGCCGCCGCATCGAGGCGCTGCGCGATGGGTTCCGCCTGGGATTCGTGGAAATCTGGACGGCGTGGAGCTACCCGCTGATCCCCGTCGCCTTCACCTGGGCCCTGTTCTCGAGGCACTACGCATATCGGAAGGACTGGGAGAGCATGGACATCCATCGCGACGACCGGATCCTGGCGTGGATTCAGGCGAACCACCTCCGGGATCGGATGCTCGTCCCCACCGGGGAGGAGCTCAGCGCGTGACCCGTGTCGTCGTGGCCATCGGCGGACGCGGGGCGTCCGGGATCAGCACGTACGCGACGGAGCTCCACCGCGCGCTCGCGGCCCGCGGGTATACCGTGGACGTCCTGGTCGCGGAAGGGAACCCGCCCGGACGCCGAATGATGGGGCGCGTGTTCCCCCGCGCGTACGCGCGGCCCGGGTCCTCGTGGCTACGCAGCAGGGTGCGCGCGCTGCGCCCCGACCTCGTGCACGCGGTGTCCTCGGACCTCTTGGCCGTCGACCTGGGCGCGCCAACGGTCTGGACGGCGTGGCACCATCCCCATGGGTTCGTGGGCCGATGGAACGCGAGCCTGGACATGCGGCCTTTCGGCATGCGCCAGGTCCTGTGGGAGATGGCGGGCTCCTGGCCCGGCTACCGCCTCGACGACGGCGCGCTGCACCGCGCGAGCCGCGTGGTGGCGGCCAGCCGCCGCCTCGCCGAGAGCCTGTCGGTCCGCGGATGGCGCGCGACGGTAATCCCCCCGATGCTGGCCGCGCCCCCGGGCGCCCGAGTTCGATCCTTGCCCGCCGTGCCGCGCGTCGTGTTCTCCTCGGCCAACTTGGGGGCGCCGCGGAAGGGCCTGAGATCCCTCGTGCAGGCCTTCGAACGTCTGGACGATCCGACGCGGTTCGCCGTGGATCTCATCGGTGAGCCGGACGCTGGGGCTCGCGAACTCCTACGCGGCAGCCGCCTCTCGAAGGTCGCTACGCTGCACGGTCGCGTGGATCTCGACCGCGCTCGGAACATCATGGAAAACGCCAGCGTTCTGGCGATGCCCAGCCAGAGCGAGGAGTTTGGGTACGTGGCCCTCGAGGCCCTGGCTCTGGGCTTGCCGGTCGCGGCATTCGACGTGCCTACGCTGGACGAGATCCTCACCCCCGAATGCAGCCGTCGGGTCCCGCCGCTCGACAGCGGGGCCCTCGCCGCGGCCCTCAAGGAGATCGCGACGGACGGGGACGCGTACCGCGAGCTCTCCGCGGGCGCGTTGCGGCGAGCCCAGGCCTTCTCCCCTTCAGTCTGCCTGCCGGAGCTCGAGGCTGTATACCGCGCGGCCATCGAGGGCGGGTGAGGGCGAGCCTCGTCAATCCGAAACCGTCATAACGCGACCCCCCGTTGGCCCCGCCGTTGCTCATCAGCGTGGTCACGACGGTCCGTAACGAGGCACGGAGCATCGCGCATCTCCTGGACAGCCTCGTAGTCCAGGAGGGCCCCATCGAAATCCTGGTCGTGGACGCGAGCAGCGAGGATGCCACGCCGGACATCGTGCGCCAGTACGAGAAGAAGTACGACAGCGTGCGCCTGTACTTCCGCGGCGGCACGCGCGGCGCGGGACGCAATCACGGCATCCAGCAGGCCCGGGGGGAGGCCGTGGCCTTCATCGATGGTGACGCGATCGCGAACCCGTTCTGGGTCCACGAGCTCCGCGAAGGCCTCCGGTCCTCGGACGTCGTCGCAGGGCGGAGCATCCAGATCGGCTACAAGCCCTTCGAGGACCTCGAGCGCGTGGAGCTCATCGTCCGTGGAGTGGACGTGACGTATCCGTCCTCCAACCTGGCGTACAAGAAGAAGGTCCTCGCGGAGATCGGCGGGTTCGACGAGTGGTTCGTCACGGCGGAGGACATCGACCTGAACCTGCGGGCCGTCCTCGCAGGCCATCCCATCGCGTTCCGGCCCAACGCGATCGTGTATCACCGGACCCGCGACAGCTACTTCGACTTCCTGAGGCAGGCGTTCTGGAACGGCGTGGGCCGGAAGCAGCTCACCCTGAAGCACGGGACCTTGTGGGGTGCCTACCGTCCCCTTGAGATGGCCCGCCGCAAGACGACCTTCTGGAGCCTGCTTCGGCTTGTGACCGCGCTCCTGGGGTACGGGGCCTGCAAAATCTTTGGACGCAAGGCTCCGGACTGACGGGAAGGGCGGAAGGGTTATACCGAGACGGCCGAATCGCGCCGCGTGGTCGAGATCTCCGTCATCATCCCCACGATGAACGAGGAGGCCTCGATCGGCGCGGTCCTCGACGAGGTCCATGCGGCCCTCGAGGGTCGGGACCTCGAGATCCTGACCGTGGACACGAACAGCCGCGACCGCACGAACGCGATCGCGGCCGCCAAGGGGGCCCGCGTGGTTTCCGAGCCACGTCGCGGCTACGGCCGCGCGTACAAGACGGGGTTCGCGGCAGCCCGCGGCACGTTCATCCTCACCTTGGATGCGGACCTCACGTACCCCGCGAGCGCGTTTCGCGCGCTCCTCCCGCCGCTGGAGTCAGGGGCCGTGGACTTCGTGGCGGGGGAGCGCATCAGCCGCCTGTCAGGATCCGCGATGACCGGGATGCATCGGATCGGGAACACGATGCTCAACGTCGCATTCCGGTTCCTGTACCGGTACCCGATGCAGGATTCCCAATCGGGGATGTGGGCGTTCCGGCGGGACCTCCTGCCCCACCTCCACGTCCTCCATGATGGCATGGCGTTCTCCGAGGAGCTCAAGGTGGAGGTCATCCGTCACGGCTTCCGGTACCTCGAGGTGCCCATCGACTACCGCGTTCGCGCGGGGGAGAAGAAGATCCGCAGCTTCCGGGACGCGTTCGAGAACTTCTTCTGGCTCTTCCGGAAGCGCGCGGGCTGGACCCGCGGAATGGGTTAATCACTCGGCCAGCGTCTCTGCGACCTTCTCCCACTCCTTGAGGACGCGCCGCGCGTCGAACCGCCCGCCGATGTACCGGTTCAGGACCTTGTGGAACCCCGCGTCCTGGTCCGAGCAGAGGAGCTGGAACGCCTCCCAATGCTCCATAGCCTTCCAGGTCCACGCGCCGTCCAAGTCCAGGTGGTGCGGTCCGCCGTCATTCCATGCGATCCGCACCCGGCCGAACTCCACCGCAAGCTCGTAGACCAGCCGCGCCAGGAGCACGGTCTCCTCCTTGGGCATCGCGAGCTCGTCCCCCTTGTGCAGGCGGTGGGGATGCTGGATCCGGAGCGCATTGAGCCCTTCCGCGGCGGCCATAGATGCGTTCGTCTTGTCCATGGTGAGGAAGAAGATGCCGCGGCGGAACTCGATGCCGCGGAGGAACGCCTTGAACTGGTCGCGGATCATGGAGTCCGCGTTCAGGATGGTCAGGCCGTCCGCGGACAGTCGCAGCTGCTCAGGATTCGTGGCGCCCACGACGAGGACGCTCATGCCCTGGAACGCCTCGGTCCGTTTGAGGGACGTAATCTCCTGGAGGGCGCGGTAGCCCATGCGGCCCGCGTGGGTCAGATGACCCCCCTTCTTCTGGTTCGCGGCGTTCTCGAGCTCCTTCATCACGACGCCCGGGATCACGAGGAGGATCCAGTTCACGGTCTCCTTGTAGGGCCGCGCGTGGATGCGGTGGAACTCCTCGAGCAGGTGCTCGCTGAAGATGCAGGCGTACAGGAGGTTCGTGTCCACGCCCAGGAGAATGTCCTCGAATTCCGCGAGCCGCCGGGCCACGCCGGTCAGGCCCACGGGTTCCGCCATGCCCGCGCGGAGCAGGGCGCCGTTGAGCCAGTCCAGGTAGTCCGTGTTCTCGGAGAGGACGCGTACGCGGAACGACGACGCGGGTCCTTGGACTTGGACCAGAGGCACGTCCTCCTCGCTGCCGCCCGTGTAGCCCAGAGAGCGGACCGTGACCGAGTCCGCGTGATCCTTGAGCGCGGCCAAGGCGAGCTGGAGGACGGGGAACTCCACGACCTGATTCTTCTCGATCAAGCCGCGGACGCTCACCCTAGGCCTCCTGCTCCTTCTCGGAGAGGAGGCGGTCCACCATCCACTTCACGTTGAACCGGCGGATGTCGTCGTAGCCCTGGCCCGTGCTCACGAAGACGACGGGCTTGCCGATCGTGTGGGCGATGGAGAGCGCGGCGCCCCCCTTGGCGTCCGCGTCGATCTTCGTGAGGACGATACCGTCCAGGCCCACGGCCTCGTTGAACTGCTTGGCCTGCTCGATGGCGTCGTTCCCCGCGAGGGCGTCGCCGATGTAGAAGACCAGGTCGGGGGTCGCGACGCGCTTGATCTTCTTCATCTGGTCCATGAGGTTCGTGTTCGTCTGCATCCGGCCCGCGGTGTCGATCAGGACCACGTCCCGCTTCCGGGCCCGTGCGTGCTCCACCGCGTCGAACGCCACGGCGGCAGGGTCCGCCCCCGCGACATGCTTGATCAGCTTGAAGCCCACCGTCTCGGAATGCTTCTCGAGCTGTTCGATGGCCCCCGCGCGGAACGTGTCCGCCGCGGCGACGACGCACGTGTAGCCCTTCTTCTGGATGTGGAACGCGAGCTTCGCGATGGTGGTCGTCTTGCCCGTCCCGTTCACGCCCACGAACATGATCACGACGGGCTTGGGGTGGCCCTTGATGATCTCGAACAGGTCGATCGTGGGGACCGTCATGGCCTTCGTGATCGCGTCCCGGAGCGCGAATTCCACGCCCTGCTCTAGAGTCACCTCTCGGGCGACCCGCTTCCCCTTGAGGTCCTCGGCCAGGTCGTCCACGATCTCCTTGGCGACCGGGAACGCCACGTCGGACTCCAGGAGGGCGATCTCCAAGTCGTACAGGATCTCCTCGAGCTTCTCCTCCTTGAGCTTCCGGCCCGAGTCCCCGACCACGGCGGTGGGGTTCTCCACCTTCACCTCGGCCTCGGCCTTCGTCCGCCACGCGGCCAGCCGTTCGCGGAGGGACTTGAACATCTACGCCCGTCCGTCCTGGCCCGGGGTTCCCTGGAGGCGGTCGTACAGGCTCTGCACGGAGGCGCTCTGGCTCTCCGCACGCTGCTGGAGCTCGGCGAGCCGGTTCCCGATTGCGGCCATGGCCTCCGAGATGGACTTGATCCGCGCGTCCAGTCGCTCGATCTGTTTCGGGATGTCGTCGAACAGGACGACTTCGGAGCCGACGCCCATGAAGGCCTTGGTCGCGTCGCGCACCTCGGCCACGACGAACGCGTTGGCCCCCACGGGCATGAGGACCTCCGCACCCTTCCCTGCTTGCTGGTAGCGGGTCAGAGTCTCCTTGGCCCGCATGTGCTCTTCGAGGGAGACGCGGACGATTTCCTGCTGCTGCGCGAGGGCTTCGAGCTGCTCCCGGTACTGGTCCAGGACCGCGAGCCCCCGGCGCAGGTCCGCTTCGGACCCACTCACGCCTTCCCCTCCACGGTGTAGCGCACGGCATGGTCCCGCAGCTCGGCCGCAGGGACCTCGGCGACGGCGCGGATCTCGATGTAGCGACGGGCGACGCCGTGCTGGCTGCCTAGGACGGACAGCAGCCGCTCTTTCGCGGCGGCCTCGTCCGCGGCCGCGACCTCCTTGGAGAAGGCCTGCCAGTCGTGGCCCATACGGAAGCGGCCACTGATGCGATACGCCTTCATGGAAACCGGTTGACAAGGGTGCCGGCTACTTAAGAACTTGCCTCGGCGCCCTCAGAGTCGGACGTGGCTGTGCTCGCCGAGGACGACCCGCATCCCCCGAGGGCGGGCGCCGTCGTCCTCCCCGATGTGACTGTGGCTTCCGATGAGGCTCCCCACGATCTTGTGGCGGGTCGCAAGGTGCACGTCCGCGAGGAGGATGGAGTTCTCGACGTCCGCGATCTCGAGGACCGCACGGTCGCCAACGGCCGTGTAGGGACCGATGTAGGTCGCGGGCCCGATCTCGCAGTCGCGTCCGATGATCGCGGGGCCGTGGATCACGGCGCCGCTCCGCACCACGGATCCGGGCCCGATGGCCACGCGGCCCTTGATCTCGACGCCGGGCTCGACCGTGCCCTCGAGGCGCGGTTCCAGTTCATCGAGGATGAGCCGGTTCGCGTCCAGGATGTCCTCGGGTTTGCCCGTGTCCTTCCACCACCCCGTGACGACGTGCGCGCTGATCTTGCCACCTTGGGCCCGGAGGGTCTCCAGCGCGTCCGTGATCTCGAGCTCGTTCCGCCACGACGGCTTCAGGCCTCGGATGATCGGGAAGACGCTGTCTCGGAGGAAGTAGATGCCCACCAGAGCCAAGTCGCTCCGGGGCTCCTTGGGCTTCTCGACGAGGCGCACGACCCGCCCCTGGCCGTCCAATTCCGCGACGCCGAACCGCTCCGGCTCGGCCACATGGCAGAGGGCGATCCCCGCGTCCGCGTCGCCTGCGGCGAAGTCTGCGACCATATCGCGAATCCCGCCCTTCAACAGGTTGTCCCCCAGATACACGCAGAACGGCCCGCCTTGGAGGAAGTCCTCCGCGCACCCGATTGCGTGGGCGATTCCCTTGGGGGCGCCCTGGACGACGTACGTGATGCGGACGCCGAAGTCATGGCCGTCTCGCAGGAGCTCCCGGACCTTCTCAGGTTGGTTGTCGCCCAGGATCACGCCGAGGTCCGTGATCCCCGCGTCCCGGAGGTCCTCGAGGCAGTACAGGATGTTGGGCTTGTTCGCGATGGGGATCAGCTGCTTCGGGCCCGTGTGGGTCAGGGGCCGCAGCCGCGTGCCCGCGCCCCCCGCCAGGATCAGCCCCTTCATCGGGTCTCCCTCATGTCCTCGAGGCACGCCCGGAATCCCGGCATGGGCCTCTTCAACGTTTCCTCCACCTTGGTCACGACGAGGCACGGGGCCATCGGACGCGGCGCTCGGAGCGCGACGCTGGCCATGCTCACGGGCACGAGTTGCGCGCCGGGAATCCCGAACGCTTCCACGACGGCCTCGCCCATCTCTTGGCGGGACACGCAGTCCCGGGACGCCACATGGAAGATTCCGCTCGCACCTCGCTCGGCCAGGTCCAAGGACGCCTGGGCGCCCGTCTTCGCGTACGTCGGTGTGATCCGCTGGTCTCGAAAGAGCCGAACCTCCTGGCCCGCCTCGACCTTCTCGAGGATCCACGTGACCGAGTTCGTCCTCCGGGAGTGCCGGTTCCAGCCGAAGACCGCGGACATCCGGAGCACGAGGGCCTTCGGGTTCACCCCGAGGACCCGTCGCTCCCCGTCCAGCTTCGTGCGACCGTACACACCCAGGGGGTTCGGCGGCGTGGTCTCCGCGGCAGGTCCGGTCCCGTCGAACACGTAGTCTGTGGACACGTGGACGAACCGAGCGCCCGCGGCCTTGCACGCCTCGGCCAGGGTCGCGGGGGCCAGCGCATTGACCGCCTGGGCCTCTTCGGGATGGTCTTCGCACCCGTCCACGTCGGTCAGGGCGATCGCATTGACCACGAGGTCCGGAGTCGCTTCGCGGACCAACGACCGGGCCGCGTCTCGATCCCGGACGTCCAGCTCGCGCCAGGTGAGTCCCGGCCGCGACGCCACGGGGCCGCGGCGCGTCGCGATCACCTCGAGCCCGCGGGCCCGCGCCTCCTCGACGACGTACTGCCCGAGGAGCCCCGCGCCTCCGAGGACCAGGACGCGCGACACGGACCACCCCAAGAACCGGGCCGCCTAAAACCATTCCGCCGAGGCAAGGCCTTTGTACTGTGGGCCCGTTCTCCCGCCGGCTTCCCATGGACCTGATCCAGGGCGTCGCCGTCCGGCTTCTGAAGCAGATCCACGACGAGCGCGGCTACCTCATGGAGATGCTCCGGACGGACTGGCCCGAGTTCGAACGCTTCGGACAGTCGTACATCACAATCGGGTACCCGGGCGTGGTCAAGGGCTGGCACTACCACAAGAAGCAGACGGACCACTTCGTCATCGTCCAGGGGACCGCCAAGGTCGTCTGCTACGACAACCGGGACGGCTCGCCCACCCGCGGGAAGGTGAACGAGTTCTTCGCGGGGGAGAAGAACCCCATGCTGATCAAGATCCCGCCCTTCGTGATCCACGGATTCAAGGCCGTCGGCGGCGAGCCCGTGTACGTGGTCAATTTCCCCACGGAGCTCTACGACTACGCGCACCCGGACGAGTTCCGGATCCCGTGGAACTCCAAGGACATCCCCTACGACTGGGACGTCCAGCTCAAGTGAGCGGCCATGGCCCGACTCGTGGTCACGGGCGGCATGGGCTTCATCGGGTCCGCCTTCGTCCGGCGCCGCCTCGCCTCGACGGACGACGAGGTCCTCGTCGTGGACAAGCTTACGTACGCGGGCAACCCGAACAACCTGAAGGCGATGCGGGAGGACCCGCGGCTCACGTTCGTCCAAGGCGACGTGTGCGACCGGGGCCTCATGGACCGAGTCGTGAGGGATGCAGACGCCGTGGTCCACTTCGCGGCGGAGACCCATGTGGACCGCTCCATCTTGGACGCAGGCTCCTTCGTGGTCACGGACGTTGTGGGCACGTACTCCGTGCTCGAGGCGTGCCGCAAGGCGGACGTGGGACGGCTCCTCCACATCTCCACGGACGAGGTCTACGGCGAGGCGGGCGACCGGCCTTGCGCCGAGGACGCGCCCCTGATGCCCAAATCCCCGTATGCGGCGAGCAAGGCGGGGGCGGACCGGCTCGTCTGGTCCTACGTGGCCACGTACGGCCTGCCTGCGGTGATCTCCCGCTGCACGAACAACTACGGACCGTATCAGCATCCCGAGAAGCTGATCCCCCTCTTCGTGACGAATGCCCTGGAAGATCGGCCGCTCCCCATGTACGGCACAGGGCGGAACACGCGGGACTGGATCCACGTGGAGGACCACTGCGCGGCCTTGGACCGGCTCCTAGGCGCGAAGGGAATCGAGGGTGAGGTCTTCAACGTGGGCGCGGGGCAGGAGCGGAGCGTCCAAGCGATCGGCGAATCCATCCTCCGGATCCTCGGGAAGCCTCTGGACCTCCTGAAGGCCGTGGATGACCGGCCCGGCCACGTTGTGCGGCATGCCGTGGATTGGGGCAAGATTCGGGACCGCCTGGGATGGCGGCCCGCGAAGGACTTCGAGACGGGGCTGCGGGAGACCGTGGCGTGGTACCGCGACAACGCGTGGTGGTGGCAACCCGTGAAGTCGGGGGACTTCAAGGACTACTACAAGGTCCAGTACCGGGCCCTCGGCTGAGACCTAGCGAGCGGCGACGGGGACGCTGGGCCGGAAGTGCTTGACGAGGTCTTCCGCGATCCGGTGCGTGATCCCCTTGACGGCGGCGAGCTGCGCCACGGTGGCCTTCTGGTAGTCCTCCGCGGTGCGGAAGCCCGCATCGATGAGCGCCTTGGCCCGCGCGGGGCCCACGCCCTTGATCTTGTAGAGCTCCTGGAGCACGTCGCCCTGGACGGACCGTGTGGCCTCCAGCTCGTGGATCCGGCGCTGGATCTCCTCGTCGCCGGGGTTCAGCTTGAGGGCCTCCGCAAAGGCGTGGAGCGCATCGTCGTCCCGGCCGTGCTTCATGAGGACCTCGCCCTGAGCGGCCCAGGCCTCCTCATCCTGGGGGCTGACCTTGACCAGCCGGTCGAACGCCTCGAGCGCGCCGTCCAAGTCGCCCGTCTCCTCGAGGAGATGCCCGCGGTTCAGGATCGCGGACGCGTTGTTGGGCTGGTAGTGGAGGACCATGTCGAGGCAGTTCAGGGCCTCGTTGGGCTTGCCGCTGCGGCGATACGCGACCGCCTTGCCGATCAGAGCGTTCACGTTGCCCGGCTCGACTTCCAGGATGTCGTCGAAGAGGTTCAGCGCCTGGGGGTAGTTGCCGCTCGCGGATGCGATCAGGGCGCGGCTCAGGAGGCCTGGGACGTCCACGCGGACCTCCTCGATCTTCTGCCTCAGGTTCAGGTCCTTGGGGTCCAAGGCCGCCGCGGCCTCGTAGGCCGCCAGGGCCTCGGGCCTGCGGCCCAGGTTCGTGAGCACATCCCCTTTGAGGCCTAGCGCGGCCACGTCGTTGGGCCGCCTCCGCAGGAGGTTCTCCGCGGTCTCCAGACACTCCCGCCATCGGGCCTGGGACGCGAGGAGCTTCGCGGTGGCCCGGAGGGCTACTTCGTTGGAGGAGTCCAGCGCCACCACGCGGCGGTACGTGTCCAGCGCGCTGCCCGTGTCCTTCAGTGCGAGCTGCGCGTTGGCCTTGGAGATCAGGATCGGGACCGAGTTGGGATCGAGGCGGAGCGCCTCGTCGTACGCGGCGATTGCCGAAGGATACTCGAAGATGCTCGCCAGGGTGTCGCCCTTGGCCGCGAAGCTGGCCGCCGTGTCGGGGCGGCTGATCGGCGGAGGCGGAGCGGAGGCTGCCGGCAGGACCGCGGGGACCACGCCTGACGCGGGCATCGGCGAGGGTGGCGGCGGAGGCGGCGCGGTGGGCGGAGGCGGCGGAGGATCCGCCGCGGAGAACGTGGGGTACGCATCGACCCGCGGCTGCATGGCGTACTCCATGTAGGCCCGCTCGCCCTGGTCCATCTGGGTCACGTTCTCCGTGGCCGCGTAGAGGGCGTCCGTCTTCGTGCGGTCGCGGATGGGGCGGAGTCCGAACCACCAACCGAGGTTCGCGGCCACGTAAAGGAACAGAAGGAAGGGGACCGTGCTGAAGAACGAAGGCATGAAGCCCAAGGGCATCGAGTAGGTCACCACCCCGGTCGCCGCGCCTTGCGTCGTGAACCGGACGGTCCAGTTGCCGAGGCTGGTCCAACCCGTCGGCTGGATGGGGAGATCGGTCGAACCGGAGCCGCTCACCGTGGCGCTCCCGTGGGTCACGTTGTCCTGGAACACCTCGACCACCACGGTCCCGGCGACGCCCTGCACGTGGACCGAGCGCACGAAGCTCACGCCGAACGCGTCCGGGGTGAGGACTTGGACCTCCACGGACCTGCCCTGAGGAATGTTCAGGGTCCTCGCGGATTCCGTGAGCGCGGCTCCGAGGCCATTCCCCGTGGCCGGGATAATCAGGAGGATCCCGAAGATCAGGGCGACGACCGCGGTGGTCATCGCGCGGCTCATGCTGTACTTGGACATCAGGTACCGCTGGCTGTCGCGCTGGGCCCGCTGGATCTCCAGGTTCTTCAAGTACAGCCCGAGAATCGTGCCCACGAGGCCCATGACGAGGCCGACCTCCACGATGCCGTCGAGGGGCAGGAAGAAGGGCTTGAGGCTCGCGCCCTCGCCCATGGTGCGGGCGTACATGAGCAGCGCGGTCAGGACGAGCAAGGCGGCGTACACGGCCTTCCGCATGCGCCGGATTCGGAGCAGGCGGTCCATGCCCTGAATGCGGTCTTGGTATCCCGACATGGGAAGCTAGGCCTCGGGGTTCACCGTAGCGAGTCCTCTGGCCGCGAGGAAGATGGCCAGGTACTGCGGAATCTCGCTTACCCCGGGTGCCAAATTAAAGGCTTCTCCCTTAATCTCCGGATTGATTCTGTTGGCGATCCGCATGGAGACGGGCTCGTCCGTCCAGGTGTCCGGGACGGCGTCCCGCAGAGGGCGGAACGACTCGACCTGATCCCGCGTCAGGGGAATGACGCGGAGCCCTGTCTTGCCGTGCAGGCTGGACGGCATGCGGATGAGCCGCTTGATGTCCGAGGTCACGGGCTCGTCCGTGTCGCCCCGCTGGACGATCCCGTCCAGCGCGACCCCGGCCTGCTGGTCCAGGTGAATCTCCTGGACCTCCTTGACCACGCGGATCAATAGATCGCGGCTCCGGTCCGAGAGGGCCTCGATCTGCCCTTCCCGGAGGCGGTCCACCCCGCGGATCACCTTGGGTCGCGTGGCCCGCGGCTTGAACAGGTTCTCGTAGAGGTCCTCCGCGGCGGACTCCTTGACGCCCTCGAACGAGACGAGGAACGCGATCGCCTTGTCGTGGTCCATGCCCTCGAGCGCGGTCACGAGCTGGTCCATCCCGCGCGCAATCTTCCCGCGCCAGCCGGGCTCCGCCTGCACGGGGCCCACGACCTTCTTCTTGACGTGCGCGCGGCCCTGGAATTCGCGTTTGTCGAAGGCGGACTCGCGGAACAGGGAGCCCACATCGAGGCCTTTCCCCGTGACCCAGTCCACGATCTCGCGCCGCTCGTGGCTGCCCAGGGACCACACGCGCTCATCGAAGACGTGGACGTGGTAGCCGCGGCCGCCCGAGAACACGAGGCGCATCTTGCTCTCTTCGAAGCCGAAGTCCGACCTCAGGAAATCGTCGTAGAGCTTGATGATCCGCTGGCGGATCGCCTCGAGCATCTCGGCGTAGGACATGGACTTCGCGTTGGGCAGGTGGTCCGCGTCCAGGTCGAAGATCAGGTCGGCCCCGAGCCAGCCCTTCTCCTCCATGGTCTTCGCGTTGGGCTGCTCGTAGTACGCGGAGGAGTAGTA
>JAWOML010000093.1:0-4366 GCA_033852515.1 Thermoplasmata archaeon
AGCCAGGATCTGGCCAAGCAGGTCGGCGGCGCGGTGCTCGACGCCTGCCCGGGGGCCAAGGTGAACCTAGGCGCCCCTGCGGTGGAAATCCACGTCGAAGTGCGGGAGAACCGCGGCTTCGTGTTCCTGGAGTTCTGGCCAGGGCCAGGCGGCCTCCCTGTGGGCAGCCAGGGGCGCGCGCTCGCGGTGGTCGACGGTGATGCGGGAATGGTGGCCGCCTGGATGGGCATGAAGCGCGGCTGCCGCGTGGTCGTCGCAGCGCCGGCCGGGTCCCGGGATGCGAGTCTCCTCCGCGCTTGGGAGCCGGGGCTCAAGACCCTCGAGCTGGGAGGACTCGACCGCCTGGAGGAACTCGTGAAGATCGCGCGGGCGGGGGCTGTCTTCGTGGGCACGCGGGGCCGCGAATTCGATCCCGCAGGGCGGCCCAGGGTGTCCGTCCCCGTGTTCGAGCCTGTGGTGGGTCTGCCTGACGCCGAGGTGGCCGCGCTCGCCGCGCGAATCCGGTCGGCCTGAAGATTACTTCCCCTTGCGCTCGTGCGCGAGGACCCCGGGGCGGACGCGCTCCGCGCCCTTCCCCTTGTACAGGAGCCCGCGGCCCTTCTTCCCCGCCGACGTCAGGCCCCGGAAGGCGCGGCCGCGGTTCGCGGGCTCGCAGATCCAGTTGATCTTGGGATCGTTGCGAATCGCGGGATGCTGAGGGTCCACGAGAATCACCTCGTAGTACTTGTGCATCCCGTCCTCCCCGACCCAGTACGAGTTGAGCACCTCCAGGTTCGGGTAGTGCCGCGCGGTCCGCTCCTCCGCGATGCGCTGGATGGACTTGGCCATGGTAATCTTCACGAGGCCGCGGCGCTTGGGATGGCGGCCGCCCATGGGCCGGGGCCGGCGGCGTCCGCCGCGGCGGACGCGCGCGCGGACGACCACGTAGCCCTGCTTGGCGCGGAATCCGAGCTCCCGGGCGCGGTCGATCCGCGTGGGGTGCTCGAGCCGCGCGAAGGCGGGTCCGCGACGCCACTCGACCATGCGCTCGAAGTGGGTCTCCTCGACCACGCCGCCCTTGGGCTTCTTCCAGGCCTGTTTCACGTATCCGTACAAGTTGCGCGGGCGGGCAGGCTTCTTCTGTTCCGCCTCGCCTGCGATGCTGAGCTCCGGTGCCGGAGCCTTCTGTTCCTCGGCCATAGGTCAAACCCCCTGGATTTCCGGATTCGCCCGAAGGTACATCTCCCGACCAGGGTCGCTGAAAGCGGCGGTCCAAGGAAGGGGGTCTATTAAACGGTTTGCTAGCGGCGAGCGGCCGCACGGTGTCCGTTCCGGCGATGCCCGTTGGCCCCGCGCTCGTAGGACTGGCGGATGAGCGCGAACGCCGCGTCGACCTCATTCAGGGACCGCACGTCGAACCGCGACAGGAAGTAGTTCCACCCCTGGGTCGGAGGGGACGCCTTGGCCATGCGCTCGGGGTCCTTGAGGGAACGCTTCGGTGGCAGGATGAACACCTGGACCCGTTGCTGCAGCGGACGCATCTCCGCGAAGGTACGCCCGTGGCGCAGGCTGCGCCAGCCGATCCAATGCTCGCTGACCTTCTCGGCGATCTTGTCCCCGTGGGCGTGGCCCAGGGCCTGGATCTTCTTCCGGAACTCGCCCACGATCTCCCGCGACTCATCGCTCGTACGAACCAGCGCGTCTTCCATAGACCACCCCTCCCCGCGGCCCGGCGGGCCGTCGCATGAGGAAGAGGAACTTGAATCCGCGGAGGAGGAAGTTGTAGCGTCGTGCGCGGTGCTCCCACATGGGCGACGCGGAGCGGTCGTTGTGCCGCAGCAGGACCACCGTGTCCACGAACACGAACCGGGAGGCGAGGATCGTCTGGAGACGAAACCCCACGGGCGTATACGTCCCGCCCTTGTACTCGTCGCTGATGATCCAGGCCAAGACGCCGCCCGGCCGCAGCACCCGGCACGCCTCGTCCGCGACTCGCGCCATCTCCCGGTAGAAGCGACCCTGCCGGCAGGAGATCCGGCCCAGGCAGCGTGGGTCGTCGCTGTACACCAAGTTATCCGAGTAGGGGGAGTCGATGACGGCGAGCGTGGCGGCGGCGTCCGGGATGGGCCAGCATCGGGCGTCTGCGCGAACGATGTCCCTCCGCCGCGGCGCGATGTCCAGCGACAAAGCCCGTCGTCCCAGGGACCGCGCCACGTCGGCCACGGTAGCCGATCCCGCCATGGGGTCGACGACGAGGTCACCGGGCCGGGTGTATCGACGAACCAGATTCCGCACAGCGAGCGCGGGGGTGACCCCGTTGAAGGCCGCGTCGCCGTACGGGGTGGTCCCCGATCCCTGGTCCGGGAAGTCCCAGGCCGTGTAGGGCTCGAGGTCGGCACAGCCGAGCATGGCCCAAGCCTCCCGGGAAACCAGGGCTTCCTCTTGGACCGTTTTCGAGGCGAGGGCCACAGAGCGCAGGACGCTCCCATCCCGTATCAACGACGTCGTGAGGGGGAGTAGGGTGAAACTGGTAATCTGCCTCGGATGTGGCGAAAGTGGGCGCCCGCGGGGTCGTCCGCGGTCGCCGTTGGCCCGGCCTGTGCCATTCCTCCGGCCCTTATGGGTTGCCCTTGCCCTCCGACGGACCCTGAGGCTCCTTGGGCGGAGCCTCGATCTCTTCAGCTCTCCTTCGCCGACGGACGATGATCCAGGTCACTGCGCCCACTGCAGCGACGATTGCCGCGGCGACTCCGACCATGAGGGGCAACCCGAGCCCTGTCTCAGGCACACTGACGGGCTCGAGGCTGAAATCCGCGACCGTCTCCGTGTTCGTCTCCACGGTGAGTCCTATTCGGCTCCCGTTCACATAGCCGCTCCGGACAGCCGTCGCATTGTACCTGCCCGGAGGCAGGGTCACGTTGTAGTGTCCCTGAGCGTCCGTCTGCGTGGACGTCTCGCGAGGACCGGTCACGTAAATCGCGGCTCCTTCCAGACCGCCACCCGCCGAGCTGGAGACCGTTCCCACCAGCCAGCCAGAACTCGTGGCCAAGTCGAAGTCCAGCGCGGTTGTCTCGTTCGCCGCGACGGCGACGTTCGACCTCATCTGGGCGGTATACAGGGCCTGGGTAGCTTGCAGTGTGTACGTGCCCACCGCGAGCGTCAGGTTGTACGCGCCCGCTGCGTTCGTCGTGGCTTCGAAGAGGACCCCACCTACGGAGGTCGAGACGACGGCGCCCGGAATCGGTGCTTGCGTCGCCGCATTCCGCACGTGCCCTGCGACCCATCCGCGCTCCGCGGGCAGGGGGATCACGAGGACTCGGAAAGGACTCGATGTCATCACGGCGCCGCAGAGGCCATCGCTCACGGTCACGGTCACGTTGTAGCTCCCCGTTTGGCCCCAAGCGTACGACGTCGATGCGGAGGACGCTCCTGCCCCTGTCGTGATCCGCGTCGCATTCCCCTCGTCCCATGCGAAGGTCCAGGTGAGCGGGTCGCCCTCGGGATCGGACGCGTTGGCGGCGAACGTGCTGCTCACGTTCTGAAAGACCGTGCGCGGCGGGGCACCCTCGATCGTGGGTGTCGTGGGGCACAGATTCGTCACGACGCCCGACGTGGACCGCATGGTCAGCATGACGAGGTCGTTTCCCCAGCCTGTGAGCCCGAGGCCGGGATGAGCGCTCCAGTCCCCGAATCCCGTGAACCGGTCCGTCCGGATGGCGGTCAGGCTCTCTACGTACCACATCACGAGGTAGGCCGCATCCGCGTAGACGAGCTTCTGCATGTTCCACACGGTCTGCTGCCGCGCCTTCATGTCCACCTGCTGCTGCTGTTGGATGTACCACGCGTCATAGGTCTTGTTGGAGTACCAGGCGTCCTGCCAATTCAGGATTTGGCCTGTGGTCATCACGCTGAGCGCGAAGTCCGGGTCTACATCCATGGACCAGTCCCAGAGATACAGGTCCTCGCTGCAGGCGTACGTGATCCCGATGAGCTTGGACTCGGACACGATGTCCGTGGTCACATGGATGCCGACCTGGTCCCACCAGGTCTCCATGCGCTGGGCCGCGTTCTGTCCTGCCGTGTCATAGTTACGGATGGCGATGCTGAAGCTAAGCTGGTTGCTGTTCGGGGCGCTCGGCCCCCAGTCATCCCCTGCGACGACCTGGGTCGCATCCACGACCTCCCGGATCCCGTCCCCGTTCGTGTCGATGAACGCATCCTTATTGTTCGTGGCCGCGGGGTCCAGGTTCTGCCCGTAGTCGCCGGGGGCTGTCTGGCCCGACTTCAACGTGAGTCCGTTGTGCTTCGGGTCGTCGAGCAGGTCCCGCGCCGCCTTCAGGCTGAAGGAGTAGTTCTCCGTCGCGGTCACGTTGTAGTGCCAGAACGG
>JAWOML010000094.1:0-7192 GCA_033852515.1 Thermoplasmata archaeon
GGATCTCCGTCTCCCGCTCGTCGTCCTGGCGCGACCGGAGGGCCACGATAGCCTCTCGGCGGTCCAAGGAGAGGAACGGGCCATGCAGGAACTGCTCCACGTGGTACCCGCTGGCGGGGAAGCTGCACGTCTCACGGATCTTCAGCGCGGCCTCGAGGGCCGTGACCTCGTCGAGGCCTCCGCCCAGGAAGGTCACGCGATCGTGGGCCGCGACCCGCTTGGCAAGACGGCGGACGGCCGGCTCGCATCCCAGGGCCCTGCGGATTAGCCCGGGTACCCCGCTGATTCCCTCGGGGAAGAGGTCCTGGGGTTCCTCCGCAAGGTTCTCGGCGAGCCGCGCGAACGCCGTGAGCTGGGTCGTGTAGCTCATCGTGTTGGCCCAGGAGTGGTCGTGGACGGAGCCCGTGACGAGGACCTCCTCGGCCACCTCCTCCATCTTCGTGTCCGGGAGCCCGCAGAGCGCGCGCGTCGCCGCGCCGGACCGCCGCGCGAGCCCCAGGGCTTGGTTCGTCGTGGACGTGGTCCCGCTGTGGCTCACCCCGAGGACCACGGTGTCCCGCGGGACGTCCGCCCCGTGGAGCAGGTCGTACGCGTGGACCGCGTGGACGATGACCCGGCCGTCTAGGGCTTGCTGCAGGAGCCGGGCCCCCAGGAGGGCTGCGTGGAAGGAGGTCCCGCACCCTGTGACCACGACTTGCCGGGGCGTCCCCAGGAACGACCGGGCGTCGACGTCCTGCAGGCGGTCCAGGGTCTCTTGGACGAAGGCAGGCTGCGCCCGGATCATGTCGTGCATGTGGAACGGATGGCGCGAGCGAGGGTTCGCAAAGCGGACCATGCCCGCCGCATGCAGACTGGGCACTTAAACGTCGCCGCGCGGACGCCTAGAGGTACAGGTACGGCACACCCAGGGAACCGAGCAGGACCGCGACGAGCAGGGCGATCATGAACAGGGCGCCGTAGTCCCGGTTCAGGATGAACGCGAACCCCACGAACCACAAGGGCCAGGACTCCTTGGGGAAGCCCTCGGGGGGTCCTGCGGGCTTGGGGGAGCGGAACACCTTGACGGCCAGGCGGGCCCGGGGCAGGCTCAGGAAGACCAAGAGGACGAGCCAGGGCAGGGTCCCGAAGAGGACCAGGGGGATCACGAGGATGTACATGAGCCCGAAGATGCCGATGGACACGGCTCGCGCGCGGCGCTCGCCCAGGAGCACGGGGAGCGTGTGGATTCCCTTCTTCGTGTCGTCCACGACCTTGTCGATGTGCTTGCCGAAAAGGACGCCGGTGGTTCCCAGCGCATAGGGGAACGAGGCCACGAGGACCCACAGAGGCAGCGAGCCGGTGATGCAGAAGTAGGAGCCGCCCACCATGAGCGGCCCCCAGGTGAGGAACACCGCGGGCTCCCCGAGTCCCAGGTACTTCAGCGGGAAGGGCTTGCCCGCGTAGGTCATCATGACAAATCCCCCGAGGAGGGCGAACACGAGCACCAGGGGCCCGCGGACCCACGCGAGGTACAGCCCGATGGCGACGGGAAGCGCGGTGGTCCCGACGGCCCACATCAGGAGCTGCCTTTCCGTGAACAGCCCGGCCACGAGGGGATGGGGCCCGTACTGGGCGCGGAAGTAGTTGTCCGTGTCCACGCCCTGCTTGTAGTCCCAGTAGTCGTTGAACAGGTTGCTGGCTCCATGGGCCACGACGAGCCCCACCGCGACGAGGATGAAGAGGCCAGGGTCGAACGCACCCGCCATGGCCGCGAACAGTCCGCCGAGCGCTGCGGAGAGGAACGTCATGATGAGGACGGCGCCCCGCGTCGCGATGAGCCAGCGAGCGAAGGGATCGAGCCGGTCGAACGCGTCCTTCTCGATGCGCGGGATCACCCGGAGCGCTGCGACCCACATCCGCGGATTCACAGTCATGCGGACCCCCGTAATCGCGATGCCCTCAGGCCAGATGAGGCAGTAGGGCCAACCCATGGATAGAGCCCCCGCGGGCTTCTCGCGCACCGGGAGGACGCGGACCCAGGAAGGGGAAGCCTTTTCCGTTTCGCGTCCTTGGGCTCCGGGATGCGCGTCGCGGCGTGGGTCCGGGCTTCCCAGGCCGTCCTGTTCGAAGCGGCCGTGGTCCCGGCCTGCGTGGGGACCGCCGCCGCGGTCGCGGCGGGCTCGCCGTTCAGCCCGCTTTCCTTCGTACTCATCCTCGCCTCCCTGGTCTCGATCCAAGCGGGGGCCAATCTCCTCAAGGGGTACTACGAGGCCCAGGACCGGTCCGTCCCGCCCGCGTCCGCGGGATCCTGGATCGCGTTCGACAGCGGCGCGGCGGTCGGGCTCGCGGGGGACCCCCGCGTCGTCCTCCGTGCCGCCTGGGCGTTCCTCCTCCTGGGCATTGTGGCAGGCCTGGCGCTCGTCGCGATGACGCGGAGCCTCCTACTGCTGGCCTTCGGGCTTGCGGGCTTCGTCCTCGCGTGGAGCTACAGCTCGCCTCCTTTGCGGCTGAGCTACCGCGGCATCGGCGAACTTTCCACGTTCCTCGCGTTCGGCCCCATCATGACCGTCGGGGCCACCGTGGCGTTCGGCACGAACGGGCTCCTGGGCAGCTTCCTCGCTTCCCTGATCCTGGGCTTCCTCGCCGCGGGCATTTCGTACTCCCGCTACTTCCCCAACGAGCTGGAAGACCGCGCGAAGGGCAAGCGAACCCCGGTCACGATCCTCGGGCCCCGGAGGGCCGTTTCCCTCCTGATCGGCATCTGGTGGGCCCCGCTCGGCATCGCCCTGGCCCTCTATTCCCAGATTCCCTCGTTCGTCACCGCGCTCCTCCCGTTGCCGTTCCTACTCGGCGCCTCCGCGTTCCTGTCGCGGGCCGTGGAGACCCGGCGTGGATTCGGCGTGCCCATCGGGCTCACGGTCGTGGCCCACATCCTCGCGGGCGTAGGCCTCGTGCTCGCCTTCCTAGCCTAGGAAAGACAGCACCACGTATGCCACGGTGAGCCCGACGCCCAGGAACAGGACGGCCTGAATGGTCCCCGCATTGGCAGGCATGTGGCGGGGATACTCTCGGTAGTACGCTCGCAGGATTCGGATGGATTTCAGGAGCGGTGGGACGGAGATCAGGCCTAGGAGCGCGAGCCAGGGCATGCCGCCCGCGGCGACGAACGCGACAAGTAGCGCGAGGGCCGCGACGACCAGGGCCACGTAGACCCGGTACGAACGAAGGAGGCCGAGTCGCGCAGGAACCGTGCGCTTGCCGCCCCGCGGATCTGTCTCGTGCTCGGGCATCTCGTTCACGAAGAGGAACGCGGCCACGAGGATGCCCAACGGAATCGAGGCCAGGAGTGCCTCGAAGGACAAGGACCCCGTCTGGACCGCATACGACCCCAGGGTCACGATGGGTCCGAAGACGACGCCCACGGCGACGTCCCCGAGGCCGTGATACTGGAGGGAGAACGGCGGCAGGGTGTAGAACACCGCGAACGCGCCGCCGACGAGGCCCAGTTCAATCAGGAGGAGGCCACCCGGCCGGAGGAAGGCGAGCCCGATTCCGATGAGCGCTCCCGCCGCGTACAGTGCGATCCACGCGCGCCGGTGGGCGGCCACGGAGAGCTCGCGCTCGGGCAACACTCGCGCTCCTCCGGTAAAGGGGCTCACGAGCCGGGGCGGGAGGTCGTCCACTCCGTGGAGGAAGTCCACCGTGTCGTTGCTCATGTTCGTGGCGGCCTGGAGGATGATGACGCCTGCCAGGGTGGCAAGGAACGCGGGAAGGTCGAAGACGCCCGCGCGGTTGTATGCGACCGCGGCTCCGAGGAACACACCGACGGCGGAGGCCACGAACGAGTGTGGCTGGGTCGCCTTCCACCAGATTCTCAGGGAGGTCATCGGACTAATCCCATTCCGTCTGTTCCTTGCGCAGGACGCGGACCTCAAGGAGGGTGAGGGGTCCGGGTCCGGGGTTGATCACCGTATGGGTCTCCCCGCGGAGCATGCGAAGCACGTCGCCTGGGCCCACGTCGACCGGAGGCTGGTCGTTGAGCACGACCTGGCCGCGACCCTCCAGGAAGTAAAAGATCTGGGCGTAGCGGTGGTGGTGGGGCGGGGAGTGGACACCCGGCTCCATCCTCGCGATGCCCATGAGCATGAAGTTCGAATCATCCGGCCCCATGATCTTCTTGTCCACGATCCCGGGTCCGATCCCCTTCTCCCAGGCCTCCGAGGGGAGACGGCGCACCGGAGCCGACTTGTCCACCACGGCTTCCATGTCCATCCTTCCACCGGGGCCATGTCCCGGTCCCTTAAGTAGCCTCAGCATTCCCTCCGGACTATAGCCCGTCCGAGGACTAGTCGTCCCGCGCCAGAGAATCCGCTTTGGGTCCGCCGAAGATAGGGGTATGTATCCCTTGATAGACTACGGGACAAAGGGTACTTGTCTGCGGCCCGCATGGGTGGGGTGGCGCGTCCCATGATCCAGTTCTACACGAAGGAATTCTTCGAGGAAATCGCCCGGCGTCTCAACGCGGACGCGGAGTGGGGGAAGAGCGTGGCCGGGAAGACCTTCCGCATGATGTGCACGGCGAGCGACAAGAAGCGCTCGTTTCTCATCACGGTGACCCAAGGGAAGGTGGCGACCTCCGAGGCAGGCCCCGAGACCCGCGCGGACTATCGCTTCGAGGGCCGCTACGAGGCGTGGATGAGCCTCTGCAAAGGAGAAGCGGAGATGGACCGGCTCATCCAGCAGGGCAAGATCCGACTCGCGGGCTCCATGTCCGACCTCATGGGGTTCATGGGTCCTCTGAACAAGATCGTGCTCACCGCTCGGAGCTTCCCCAAGGAGTTCTGAGCTCGACCGGGGGTCGTCTCGCGATTTCGGCGCGCCTACGTTGGGGTCCGCGGCAGGAAAGGGTTATAGGGAACTCCGGAATACGAACCGCGCGGAGGAGGGTCCCCTTATGCAGCCCCGCGCGTTCGAATACGTCCGGCCCGCCTCCATATCCGAGGCCGTGCGTCTCCTGGACTCGCGCGGCGAGGAGGCCAAGGTCCTCGCGGGCGGGCAGAGCCTCATCCCCCTCCTGAAGCTCCGCCTGGCCGCGCCCGCCTTGCTCGTGGACATCGGGCGCATCCCGGACCTTGCGGGCATCCGCGAGGATGGGGACGTGCTACGGATCGGAGCCATGACTCGGCACCGCGAGTTCGACGAGTCACCGATCATCCGGACGCGGTATCCCATCCTGACTGATGTCGCGAAGGTTCTCGGAGATCCCCAGGTACGCAATCTGGGCACGATCGGGGGCTCGCTTGCCCATGCGGACCCCGCTGCGGATTGGGGTACCGCCCTCCTGGCATGTAACGCGGTGTTCGTGGCGGCGGGCCCCAAGGGTCGCCGAACGTTGCCCGTGGACGGTTTCTTCCACGATTCGTTCACCACGTCCCTCGCGCCCAACGAGTTGCTCACGGAGGTCCAGATTCCCAAGCGCACCGCGCACACCGGGGCCGCCTACAAGAAGCTCAAGCGGAAGACGGGGGACTTCGCCACGGTCGCCGCCTCGGCTCAGCTCACTTTGCGCGGGGACGGCAGCCTCGTGGTCGCCCGCGTCGGGATTGGAGCCGTAGGTCCGGTCCCCTACCGGTCAGCGCAGGCGGAAGCCTACCTCGCGGGGAAGCCCTCCACGGTAACGACCTTTGACCAAGCGGCGCGGCTCGCCTCAGATGAAGCTCAACCCAGCTCGGATCTCCACGGGAGCGCAGAGTACAAACGGTCCATGCTCCGCGTCATGACACGGAAGGCGCTCGAGACGGCCGCGGAACGCGCGAGGATGTAGTCCCATGCCGAGTCGTCGAAGGAGGACTCGGAAGAGAGCCGGGACGTCTCGGCGAACGGTCGAGGGCCACGCCGTCCCTGTGAATGTGACCGTGAATGGGGTCCGGCACGAGGAGAGCGCGGAGCCTCGCGTCCTTCTAGTCGACTTCCTCCGCAACAAGCTCCATCTGACGGGAACCCACGTGGGTTGCGACACGAGCCAGTGCGGCGCATGCACGGTCCTGCTGGATGGGCGGCCGGTCAAGTCCTGCTCGATCCTCGCGGTCCAGGCGGACGGAAGCGCTGTGACCACGATCGAAGGTCTCGCACCGCCGGGAGAGTTGCACCCCCTCCAGGAGGCCTTTCGCCAGAACTTGGGACTCCAGTGTGGTTACTGCACTCCAGGCGTCGTCCTGTCCGCCTATGCATTCCTTCGCCGGAACCGCACGCCCTCGGAGGACGAGATCCGGCTCGCTATCTCGGGCAACCTCTGCCGTTGCACGGGCTACCAAGGCATCGTGAAGTCCGTCGCTGCGGCAGCCGGCCGGACGTTCCCCCCGCAACGCTGATTCGGGCGAACGGAATCGCACCTCTCTCCCATGGCCGTATGGCAGGGTCGCACGCCGCGAATCCGTGCATCCTTGGCGTTTCGATGAGCCGAACTGAGGATTCCGGCCTCAGCGAGAATCGCCGGGGCCGCAACGATAGCCGGGAGACCGTTTCCTCCATGTCCCAACTTCGCCTCATCATGATTAGGCTGGCCTCACAGAGCGGACCGAGAAAGCCTTTATAAAACGCCCCCCATCCCCGAGTGTGGCGGTTCCTGCGGGGAGCCTTGTGAGCGACGCAGGAACGGCCGCGTCACTTGTGTCGTATGTGAGGAATGGGGGCGTCAGGTGCCGCTTCTCACGGTGAAGGATCTCCGAGTTCACTTCCAAACCCAGGAGGGGATGGTCCGCGCGGTCGACGGGATCAACTTCTCCCTTGGTGAAGGCGAGTCCCTCGGGCTCGCGGGGGAGAGCGGCTGCGGCAAGACGACCGCCGCCTTGTCCATCATGCGGCTCCTCCCGAAGAACGGCCAGATCGTCGACGGCAGCATCGACTACCAGGGTCACGACATCGTGAAGCTGACGGAGGGCCAGCTCCGGCAGATTCGATGGCAGCACATCTCGATTATCTTCCAGGGCGCCATGAACGCGTTGAACCCGGTCAAACGGATTGGCGCGCAGATCGCAGAGCCCATCAAGCTTCATGAGCAGGTCGACGAAGAGGTCGCGAACAAGCGCGTCGGGGAGCTTCTCGAGCTCGTCGGCATCCACAAGGACCGCGCGACCGAGTACCCCCACGAATTCTCCGGCGGGATGCGCCAGCGGGTGATGATCGCCATGGCCCTCGCCTGCAACCCGAAGCT